>NZ_JBFAJO010000024.1:0-116281 GCF_040655255.1 Kitasatospora sp. NPDC050463 | reverse complement strand
CCGCCGAAAACGGCACACCACGACGACCGTGACCATCACCCGGGCCTCGGACAGCGTGTTGACGAACGCCGCAGCGGCTTAACTTCCTGGTCTTGGGTTTTCACACGCCGCCCGTGGTGGACGCGGAACCGCGTGGCCGTCGGCCCTGGATGGCCACGTCCTACTTGCCCGCGCCGGACCTCGGCGAGGTGATCCTGCGGTTCGGCACCCTCGGCGAGGCGGGAGCACGGGCCCTGGGAGCCGCCCTCGCCGAGGCGTTGGCCGCGATCCACGCGGCGGGGGTGGTGCACCGTGACCTCAAACCGGGCAATGTGCTCATCGCGCGGGACGGTCCGCGTGTCATCGACTTCGGGATCAGCCGCGCCTTCGACGCCGCGCACCTGACCCGGACCGGCAGGGTGTGCGGCACACCCGGCTACGTCGCACCCGAGCGCATCGTCGCCGACTCCGCCACCACCGGCGCGGCCGACGTGTTCTCGCTCGGCTGCCTGCTGGTGTACGCACTCACCGGCCGCACGCCGTTCGGCGGCGGTGAGCCCGCACAGGTCAACCGGCGGGTCGTGTACGAGGAGCCGGACCTCTCCGGAGTGCCCGCCACACTGCTCCCGCTGGTGGCCTCCTGCCTGGTCAAGGACCCGGCCCGGCGGCCCACCGCGACAACCGTGCTGGGCGTACTGGCCCCGGCCGATCCGGCGGCGCTGCTGAGCCCGTGGCTGCTCGCCGACCTCGACACCCGGGAGCGGCAGGCCGAGGTCGACATGGGCGCGCCGCAGGCCGATCCGCCCGCGCTGCCGGTGCGGACATGGCAGTCGCTCAGCCGCCGCGGCCTGTTCGGGCTCGGCACCGGGCTCGGCGCGGGCGTGGCCGCCGTCGTCGGCGTACCGCTGCTGCTCACCCGTCGCGCCCGGCCGGCCGGTGGCGCGGCGACGGTGGGCAGAGCCGTGGACGCGTGGGGAGCCACGGCGGCAGGTTCCGGTCCGCCGCCCGCCGCCCCGGCGCCACTGTGGAGCACTCCGATCAGCGGTGTGACGGTCGGTCACCAACTGTCCTTGCTCGGTGCCACCCCGGTGTGGTGGAGCCAGGGGCAGGGCGCGGTCGGCTTCGACGGGGCGACGGGGCGTCAGGTCTGGTCCCGGCAGGACGTGCAGTTCTTCCAGGTGCAGAACGACCTGATCTACGGAACGTCCCCGGGCTTCGCGGACCTGGTGTGGCTGAACACCGGGGGCGAGAGCCACCAGGGCCCGCTCGCCGTGCCCGCCGAGCAGCGCACCGCAGCCGCGATGAGCCTGATGGTCTTCGGCGCGGACAGCCGGACGGTGGTGCTCGCCCGGCAGACCTCCGTCGGCGCAGGTGCAGGCGGGGTCGTGGCCGGGGTGGAGCTGAGCAGTGGGGCGGTGCTGTGGCAGCAGGAGATCACCCAGAACCTGGCGGTGTTCTCGGCCCGCGACATGGAGAACGCGCAGGGCGGTTCCGGCAGCTCGATGGGCCTGGTCGCCGACGGCCGCTGCTACTACGAGGACAGCGGCGTCCTCCACGCGGTGGACCTGCGCACCGGTGCGTCCCACTGGCAGGTCACCGGCCTCACGCCAGGGGGCACCGGGCTACCCGTGCGGTTGCTGCGCACCGGTGAACTGCTGCTGCTCGTCAGCGGCGTCGCGGTCGCCGCCCTGGACCCGGCCACCGGGCAGCAGCGCTGGGCGGCTCCCGCCGTTCCGCAGGCGGTCTTCGGCTGCGCGCTCGGGGCCGGCCGGCTGCTGCTCTCCGGGGCCCAGGGCGCCGCGTACTGCCTGGACGTCACGACCGGCAAGGGGTTGTGGCACACCACCGTGGGGGCGACGACCGGGGCGGGTACGGGCGTGGACTACCAGGCGCCGTCGGCCGGAGACGGCTTCTTCGGCGTGCCGCTGCGTGACGGATGGTCAGGAGCGGCGGTCCTGGACGCCGCCGACGGCACGATCCGCTGGGTGGCGAAGGCCCCCTCCGACGAGGGCCGCTGGACCACCGCGGCCGAGGGCGGAACGCTCTACTGCGGGTCCGCCACCACGCTGCGCGCCTTCCGGGCGGGTGGTGCGTGAGCGCGCGGAGCATCGGCCCGTACCGCGTCCTGCGACGGCTCGGCGCGGGCGGCATGGGCGACGTCTACCTGGCCACCACCGACAGCGGACGCCCCGTCGCGGTGAAGACCGTGCAGCAGCAGTACGCGGCCGATGCCGACTTCCGGCGCAGGTTCACCCAGGAGGTGTCGGCGGCCAGGGCGGTCAACGGGGCCTACACCGCGGCGGTGGTGGGTGCCGACACCGATTCTGAACTCCCATGGCTGGCCACCGAGTTCGCTGCCGGCCCGTCGCTGCACGAGGCCGTGGCGCGGCACGGCCCGCTCACCGGACCCGCGCTGCAGACGCTGGGGGCCGGGCTGGTGGAGGCACTGGCCGCGATCCACCGGGCCCGGATCATCCACCGCGACCTGAAGCCCTCGAACATCCTGATCACCCGGGACGGCCCGAGGGTCATCGACTTCGGCATCAGCAAACCGATGGCCGACGCGGTGCCCACCGCGAGCGGCGAGATCATCGGCACTCCCGGGTTCATGTCCCCCGAACACGCGACGGGC
Organism: Kitasatospora sp. NPDC050463; assembly: GCF_040655255.1. NCBI lineage: Bacteria > Bacillati > Actinomycetota > Actinomycetes > Kitasatosporales > Streptomycetaceae > Kitasatospora > Kitasatospora sp. NPDC050463. The sequence goes on along the minus strand of NZ_JBFAJO010000024.1, from coordinate 113,670 downwards.
GAGGACCTCACACCCGCCAGCGACCTGTTCTCGCTCGGCGCCGTCCTGGCCTTCGCCGCCACCGGCCGCCCGCCCTTCGGCGACGGGCCGGCGGCGGTGCTGATCTACCGGTCCGCCGAGGAGCCCCCGGACCTCGACGGAGTGCCGCCGGAACTGGTGGCGCTGCTGGTCCGCTGCCTGGACCGGGACCCGGCCCGGCGGCCCGCACCGGCCGAACTCGCCGAAGCCTTCCGGTACGGTCCGGCGGTCGGCACCGACTGGATGGGCGGCGCCGAGCGGACGGTGCGCCAACGCGAGCGGGACCTGGCCCGGGTGCTGAAGGACCCGAACGGCACCCGGCGCCGCCTGCTCCTGCTCGGCGGAGCCCTGCTCGCCACGGCCGCCACGGGAGGCGCGGCCCGGGCGCTGTGGCCCGGCCCGCCCGGCGGCGCGCCCCCGACGGACTGGTCGGTCACGCTCCCCCGGGCAGGCATGGCTCCCGTCGGCTGCGGACCGACGGCGGTGGTGTGCGCGGACCGCACCGGCGTGGTCGGCTACGACCGCACCGACGGGCGGACGCTCTGGAGCAGCACCGCGGAGACCGGCATCCTCCCGGTCGGCGACGGCACCCGGGTGTGGACCGTGGACTCGGCCGGCATGGTGCAGGCGCGCGACGCCCGCAACGGCACGACGCTCTGGCGTTCGCCCGACACCGTTCCCGGCGCGCAGTCCGTCACCCTGCCGATGCCCGGCCTGCTGCTGGTCAGCGGCAAGGACGGCGCGTTGCACGCCTACGACGCGACCGACGGGGGCCGGCTCTGGACCGGCGCCGCGCTCGGCACCTCCTACCGTCTCCAGGGCATGGCCTCGGCGGGCCTGCTGGTCGTGATGCTCCTCTCGGACCAGATCACGAGCGGCGCGTTCCGCTACACGGCGCTCGACCGCGCGACCGGCCGGCAGCGCTGGTCGCTCGACGCCCAGGACCTGTACGCGCCGCCGACCGGCAGCCGGCTGTACGCCCTGACCCCCGACCTCGCCCTCGCCGCCGTGGACGGCCAGGACGGCGCCACCGTCTGGAGCCGGCCCTCCGGCCTTCCGCCGGCCTCCGCGACGATGGCCCTCGCCGGCTACCAGAGCTCGCTCTCGCTCCACCAGGGCGTGCTCACCTGCCTGCCGCCCGGAATCCTGACGGCCTCGGACGAGCGGGTCGACACCGCGGCCTTCGACCCCGCCCAGGGCACCCGGCTCTGGAGCGGCCGGCACAGCGGCTCCACCAACGGGAGCGCGGACGCCGCGGGGGTGCTCGTCCTGGGCGGGCCACGGGGCGGGTCCGGCACCGACCTGCGCACCGGGCGCACCGCCTGGACATGGCAGTCGGCCCAGGGCGCCGCCACCGTCCGGGGCTCCGCCGGGACGCTGGTCCTCCTCACCGCACCCACCGCCACCGGCGGGATCACCCTGCAGGCGCTCACCGCCGCCGGCGGCACCCCGCAGTGGCACCAGACCTTCGCCCGGCAGCCGGGCAATCCGCAGGTCCTGCTCCAGGACTCGGCCCTACTGGTCGGCTACGGGACCACGCTGACCGCCTACCACCTTCCCCGCAGCTGACCCGCCTCCGAAAGGTTCACCACGAGATGGCCGACATCGAGGACACCCCGCCCGCGACGCAGCCGCTGCCGACCGCCGTGTCCACCCGCGTCCTGCCGGGGCAGCCCACTCCGGCCACCCTCCCCGACCCGGCGGACCTGCGCCCCGCCGGCCCCGCCCGGCGGTGGACCTGGCTGCTCGGCGGCCTGACCGCCGGGGCCGGCGCAGCCGCCCTCGCACTGAGCCTGGTGGCCAACCTCGTCGACCCGGCACCGACCGCCGCGCCGACCACCGCGGTGACCAGTGCGGCAGCCGTCCCCGGCGGGCCGTCCTCCTCCGATCCGGCCACCCCGACCACGGCGCCGCACACCACGCTGGTCGACGGCTGCGCGCTGCTGCGCCCGGAGACGGTCGAGCGCTACGTCAAGGGAGCCACCTGCACCGCGCCGACGTCCGTCGGTGGTACGACCCTGTCGAGGGGGGCTTGGACGAGCAAGGACTCCGGCTACGCCGACGCGCAGGTCGGCGTCATGCTGTCCCCGCTGGCGGAGAGCGTCTACCAGCAGACGCTGACCACCAGTCGGACCATGGCGACCACCACCGGCGCGAAGATCACCGATGACCGGGCCGTACCCGGCCTCGGCGACAAGGCGACCCTGCTCTACACCTCCTACAGCGGCTTCGGCCACGTCGACCTCACGGTGGTCCAGCGCAATGCGCTCGTCACCGTCAGGTACTCTGCGCTCACCCACTCCGGCCTGACCCTCAAGGACGTTCCCAGCGACACCGCCGAGGCCGCCGCCATCGCCTGTGCCAAGGACGCCCTTGCCACGCTCACCACGTCGTGAACCCCGTCCCGGTCGCCTTTTTCGACCGACCGACCGACCGACTCGCCGTCGCCGCAGGGCCGTTTCAGTGGGGGCGCTCAGTCGCGTGGCGCGGGGCCCGCTTCGGGGCGCAGGTCTTCGAGGAGTCCCGCGCGGTCGGTCAGCAGGGCGGTGAGGATGGAGCGGGCGACGGTGAGGAGTTCGCCGATCTCGGGGCTGGTGAGCCGGTAGAGGACGGAGGCGCCCTCGCGCCGGGACGTGACGACGCCGGTGCGGCGCAGGATGGCGAGTTGCTGGGACAGGTGGGCCGCCTCGACGCCGACCTCGGGGAGGAGTTCGGCGACGGCGTGCTCGCGTTCGCTGAGGAGTTCCAAGACGCGGATGCGCACGGGGTGGCCGAGGGTTTTGAAGAACTCGGCCTTGTGCTGGTAGAGCGGCACGGCGGTGACGGAGGGCTGTCGCGGAGTTTCGCCGGTCATGGCGTCACCGCCCCCGTCGGCTGGTGGGTGGGGTGGTCATCATCGCTTCAGACTCTAGCAACGCCGGGAAAGCGCCCTGGTCAGTGCGGGTCGAGGGCGCGCGCCGCTCTGGTCGACGGCCACGGCCAACGGGGCCGCCACGTTCTCGCCGACGAAGCCGGACAGGCGCAGCACGCCGATGTCACCGGTTCGCTCCAGCTCCCCTTGCATGCTCACCGCCACCTCTTCTCAGCACACCCGAGGTGGCGGTGAGCACCGGCGAGGCCCCGACGACCCATCAGGGGCAGGGGTCCGGGATACCCGCCCGGTGTGTGCCGGTGCCGTCCAGCTGCCGGCGGACGCCACAAGTCGTCCGCCGCCGCCACGAACGGAGCAGGCGGCACCCGTGCACACCGGTGCGTTGCAACACGCATCCCGATCCCCTTCCTCGCTGTTGCCAATATTAGCAACTGCTAAGCTCTGCAATGTGCAGGGCCGGAAGCGCCTGTCACACCGTGGCCGCCCTGGAACCGACGCCGGGGCGGCCACGTCGGCGTGGGCCGGGGCGAATGGGGCGCCCCGGCCCACGGCCGCCCGTTCCGGTCGGGCTGGGGTGGTCAGTGGCGGTTGCCGAGGGCGAAGAGCAGGATCACGAAGCCGGCGAACAGGTGGGTGCCGGCGACGTAGATCGAGGCGCGGATCACCATGGCCTTGCGGCGCTTCTTCTCGTCATCGCCGGCCGAGCTCATCTGTGCTCCTCGGGGTGTGTGCGGGTGCCGGCCGGGGCCGCGGGTGGATGTGCAGGCGCCGCCCGGTGACGGCCGCGCGGGCGAGGTGTTCGCGTAGCTGTGCCAGGTCGGAGGTGACGGTCGGGTGGGGCGTTCCGTGGTCCTCGTGGAGGGTGATCTCGAAGCGCAAACGTGGCTCCTACGGTCGGGGCGGTGGGGGTGGCGGGAGCGGGACGGCGGGTCACGGCCGCCCCGCCTCCGTCGTCTTTGTCGCAGCGGGTTGCGTGCCCGTCAGGTGGCGCCTGGCGTAGCCGATGGCGTCGGGGGTTGCGGCGAACACCCGGTGCCGGGTGTGCAGGGCATCGAGGACACCGAGGGCGTCGAGCGTCTTCAGGTGGTCCTCCCGGGCGCCGGAGACCAGGACGAGGATGCCGCGCCGTTCCAGTTTGGTGATGGCGTCTCCCAGGACGAGGGCGCCGGTGGCGTCGATCGCGCTGACCCCCGACAGGCGCAGGATGACGGCCTTGACGTCGGTGGTCTCGGCGAGTTCGAGGAGGAAGCGGTGGGCGCCGGCGAAGAAGACGGGGCCGTCGATGCGGTAGGCGACGATGTGCTCGGCGAGCAGGGCCTGCTCCTCGGCGTGGTGGTCGGCCGGGGGCAGGCCTTCGTGCAGCGGCACCCTGGTGAGTGCGGCGGAGCGGGCGACCTGGCGCAGGGCCAGCGCGCCGGCGACCAGCAGGCCGACGATGACGGCGGTGACCAGGTCGAAGGCCAGGGTCGCGGCGGCGGTCAGGGCGAGGATCGCGGCCTCGCCCCGGCCGCTGCGCGCCAGCGCCCGCAGTGAGGCGACCTCGACCATCCGGATCGCGGTGGCGATCAGCACCCCGGCGAGCGCGGCCAGCGGGATGCCCGCCACCAGCGGGGCGGCGGCGAACACCACGACGGCCAGCACGGCGGCGTGGACGAGCGCGGCGAGGCGGGAGGCGGCGCCGGAGCGGACGTTGACGGCGGTGCGGGCGATCGCTCCGGTCGCGGCGACGCCGCCGAACAGCGGGGCGACCAGGTTGGCGATGCCCTGGCCGAACAGTTCACGGTCGCTGTCGTGCCGCTCCGAGACGCTCATCGCGTCCGCCGCCGTGGCCGACATCAGCGACTCCAGGGCCGCGAGGGCGGCCACGGCGAGGGCGGCGGTGGCCAGGTGCGGGATGTCACCGAGGTTCAGGAAGCCGAGGGAGGGGGCGGGCAGCCCGGCGGGCAGGTGCCCGATCGTGGCCACGTCCAGATCGGCCAGGCTGGTGGCCAGGGTGGCGGCGACCACCGCGATCAGCGAGAACGGGATGCCCGGGCGCAGCCGGGCGCCGATCAGCATCACCGCCGCGACCCCGGCGGACAGCGCGAGCGCGGCAGGGTGCGGGTCGTGGGCGAAACCGGCGAGCGCATCCCGGGCGGCGGCCATGACGTTGTCCGCGCCGGAGGCCTTCACCCCGAGTGCGGCGGGTACCTGCTGGAGGCCGATCACCCCGGCGATGCCCAGGGTGAAGCCTTCCACCACCGGGGCCGGCACGTATGCCATGAACCGCCCGGCGCCGCCGAGCGCGGCGGCGACCAGAAGTACCCCGGCCAGCAGCCCGACCGTCAGCACCCCGGCGGTCCCGTACCGGTGGACGATCGGGACCAGGACGACCGTCATCGCCCCGGTCGGCCCCGACACCTGGAGGTTGGAGCCGCCGAAGAACGCGGCCAGCGCGCCGGCCACCACCGCGGTGGCTAGCCCGGCCTCGGCCCCCGCACCGGAGGCCACCCCGAAGCCGAGTGCCAGCGGCAGCGCGACGATCGCCACCGTCAGCCCCGCCAGCAGGTCCTTGCGCGGCGAACGGCCCAACGTCGCCATCGTCGCCCGGTTCGGCAGCACCGCGCGCAGCCGTGCGTCCGCCCGCCGGGCAAGGGTCGCGAACGTGGAAGGCGCGGTGAAGCCCGTGGGAGTCCCGCTCATGCGCCGTGCGCCTGCCGTTCGGGCTCGCGCAGCTCGGCCAGGAGCGTCCCCTGCTCGTTGATCATCTCGGTGAGGATCCGCCGGGCGGCACGCAGCAGCTCGGCCACGTCCGGCGTACTCAGCGCGTAGACCACGGTGTTGCCCTCCCGGGTCGCCGTGACCAGCTGGGTTCGGCGCAGCACGGCGAGCTGCTGGGAGAGGTTCGAGGGCTCGATCTCGATGGCGGCCAGTAGTTCGCGCACCGGGCGCGGGCCGTCCTGGAGCAGCTCCAGGACCCGGATCCGGACCGGGTGGCCGAGGGTGCGGAAGAACTCCGCCTTGGCCTGGTACAGCGGCACCGCCATCGTTCAGTCCTCTTCTTCCTCGTCCGCCACGCGCACCACGGCGATGCCGTAGTGCGCGGCGATCCGCAGCAACTGCGTCACCCGGCCCGCGTAGGCCTGGACGCCGTCCTCGTCACCGGCCTCCCGTGCTCGGGCACGCATCCTGCGGGCCTCGGCCAGCTGCTCGCGCAGCTCCTCGTCGAACACGTCGCTCATCGTCGCCCTCCCGGGCCGGGCGCCATGGCGGCAGCCGACCTCACTGACCCTCTCGATACAAGAATGCAGCATCTATGAATGTGAAGAATTCTTCAACTTCTTATCAAGGCAAGCTGCTCTCGGCGCGCAACGGGTCGATCACGATCCCTCTCCTTCGAGACGCCGATGCTCTTCGCGGTGAGTGACGCACCGGTCGCGGCCCTGCACCAGGGCGGCACGCCCGGCGCCCCGGGTAGGCGCCCTTGCCCGCCGCCGGCCCGTGCGCCGCCCTGCTCCGGTGGACCGGGGCGGTCGAGCAGGCCTCCGGTGGACGGTGGCCGCGCACCGCCTCGTGAGTCGGCTGTGCGGCGGAGCCACAGCCGGGTGAGGATCCTCCTGATCCGGGCAGACGCGCTCGTGGGAGGCCCGCGGCGTTGCGGGCCGAGCCCCTGTGCCCCAGCTGTCAGGAGTGACCGCGATGACCACCACGCCCACGTCCGGACCCTTCTTGTCCCGCGCCCTCGCACAGCCGTGCCCGGTCTGTGGACACCCACGCCGCTGGATTCTCGGCGAGACCGCCGTCCCAGCCGGTCACCGGACCGGCGTCCGGCGGCCCGAGCCCTGCCCCGACCCGCACTGCCCCGGGCCGAAGGCGCTCGGCGCAGCCGATTGACCTGGAAGGAAGCCGCCCATGGCTGCACGGATCGCCTACCGGCGGATCTACGAGGGAGCCTCGCCACAGGACGGGCGGCGGGTGCTCGTCGATCGGCTCTGGCCGCGCGGGATGACTAAGGAGGACGCCGACCTGGACGAGTGGCTGCGCGACGTCGCCCCGTCGAGCGAACTGCGCCGCTGGTACGGCCACGACCCGGAGCGCTTCGCCGAGTTCCGGCGCCGCTACCTGGCCGAACTACGGGATGCGCGGCACCGCGAGGCGGCCGGACACCTCCGCGACCTCGCCGCCACCGACAAGCTCACGCTGCTGACCGCCACCAAGGACGCGGACCACAGCCAGGCCGCCGTACTCGCCGAATGGCTGGCCGGGAGGGGACGCTGACCGGGACCGGCCCCGGCTGCGGACGCAATCCCCGTCGCGGGCCTGGTACGAGCGCTGGGTTCGCGGCACCGGCCGGCCCGGCCGGCTCCCACAAGCTCAGGGCTATGGACGCAGGTGGGTCTGCAGCAAGCCCAGCGCTTCGGCCACGCACTGCCGCTGGATGCTGTGCCGGTCGCCGTCCAGGTGCGGCGAGATGACCTGCGTGCCCCGGGTGTCGGCGAGCGCGATGAAGACGGTGCCGACCGGTCGGCCGTCCTGGGGCTGCGGACCGGCCACTCCGGTGGTGGACAGGGCGTACGTGCTGCCCAGGAGCCGCCGTACTCCCTGCGCCATCTGCCGGGCGACCTCGGCGTTCACCGCGCCGTGGCGCTCCAGCAGGGCCCGCTCGACACCGAGAGCCCGATGCTTGGCGTCGTCCGTGTAGGCCGTGACCGAGCCGACGAACACGTCGCTCGCGCCGGGGGCGTCCGTGAACGTGAACGCCAGCAGGCCACCGGTGAGTGACTCCGCCACCGCCACCGTGCTGTCGGCGGCCTGGAGCGCCCCGTGGAGTTCGCGCGCCACCCTTCCCTGGCTGCCTTCATCCATCGACGTGCCCGCGATCACGGGGCGTCACGGCGCGGGCCGGTGCCCGCCCGCGCCTCGCCGGGGTGGGGCGTGAGGACGGCGGCGCTGACCGATCGGTGCCAGCCGTTCAGGGTGCGGGCCTGGTCGGCGGCCCGCTCGGAAAGGCGGTCCAGCTCCACCTGGTCGAGGCGTGGATCGGTGTCGGCGATCGCGCGCAGCGCCCGCCACAGCGCGGCCTTGCCCTCCACGCCGGTGCGCAGCGTCTCCAGTTCGATCAGGTCGCTGAGCGGGGAGCGGCGCACGACGGTCCCGTTGGGCTTGAGGCGGCCCAGGCGTTCACCGGCGAGGCCGAGCCACGTCCGGTAGTGCCGTACGGGCACGCCGAGGCGATTCATGATCCGGACGAGGTCGTCGCGGTCCTGTTCGATGTCGCCGGCCAGACGCTTCAGGTCCCCCGCGCGGCTGTCGGGATGGGCGCGGGCCATGCGGGCGGCAAGCGCGGCGCCGCCGAACGCGCCGGTCAGGTGATCGTTCAGGTAAATGTGCAGGGGCTCGGCCAGGGGCTGGGGAGACACTACGACTCCTCCCAGATGGGGCCGGTCGTGGGGGCGCCCAGATGGGCGGTGCGTCCCCGCGGCCGTCGACGGACAGCGGGATGGTCTGGTCATTTCATCGTGCCGCGTGCCGTCGCCGGGCGCTCGCCGTCAGACAGGGCGTCCGGCTCGGCCGGCTCGTGCGCGCCGTCGAAGCCGGCCAACGGCAGGGGGCCGGCCGGGGGTCTCGTCCGGCGGCGCCGCGGACCGCCGCGCCGAGGCGGTGCGGCCCCGCCGAGCGGTCGCCCCCGGAGACGTCGCGCTACCCGCCGCACGCGGATTGACCACCGGGCCGAGGGGTAGGCGCACGGTATGGCGGACATCGAACCCCCGGCGGGCGACCGGCCCGGCGGCGACGTCGACGCGTACGACCTGTGCGACCAGTGCGGCCGGGTCGTGCCGGAGGAGGACCTGCTCGGCATCCTGGTGCCGGACTCCTCCGCCCTGCACGCCACCGACCCGGAGCTGGACGGCAAGCGGCTGGTCACAGCCTGCTGCGTCGCCCACCTGGACACGCTGGTCGACGAGTACCGCCGCCGCCCGTTCGTCCCCGAGGAGCAGTGGGCCGCCAAGGTGTGCCGGGCGCTCGCCGGCTACGACGAGCCCGTGCCGCTCGGCACGGTGGCCGCCCTGACCGGCCTCTCCGAGCAGCAGGCCCAGGAGGGCGTCGACTGGCACAACGCCCGCGCCCGCGAATGGCAGGAGCGCTACGGGGACCCCGGTGGGGACGCCGCCACCGAGGAGGAGCAATGAGAGGAGCAATGAACAGGGTTGAGCGCCGCCGCCGGACCATGGCCGACCTGGCACGGCGGTGACGGAGCGAGGCCCACGTGGCTCGGAGGTCCCGGCCCCGGCCCGGGGCTCCCGGCCCGCGGCGGGCCGAGTGGCGCGCGTTTGACCGGGGGGCGAGCGGGGACACGTCCTGCCGGACGGGGGAGACGTCGAGAAGGAGTGCAGCGATGTCGAACGATGCCATCGTCCTGCTGCGCGAGGACCACAAGGAAGTGCGCCGGCTGTTCCGTGAGTACCGGGAGACGACCGGGGCGACGGGCGGTGGGAGCGGTGACGGAGCCCGCGGCGACCGCGCGGCGCGACGCGAGACGGTCGACCGGATCGTCGAGGCGCTGACCGTCCACACCTACCTGGAGGAGGAACTGTTCTACCCGCGCGTCCGCCGGGAGGTGCCCGGACTGGCGGAGGAGATGGACCGCGCCCGGGAGGAACACCACGTCGCCGACGTGCTCTGCGAGGAACTGAGCCGGATGAGCCCGGAGGACGAGGGCTACGACGCCAAGACCGCCGTGCTGATCGACGCCGTGGAGCGTCACATCGCCGAGGAGGAGGGCGACTGGTTCCCGCTGGTGAGGGCCGCGCTCGGCCGGAAGGAACTCCAGGAGGTCGGCGAGCGGATGCGAGTGGTCCGCGAGACCGCGCCGCGCCGTCCGATCGGCGGCGGCGTCCTGCACCGGATCGCCGACGCGATCGAGCGCTGACCGCCGCGTCCGCACGAAGGGAAGTGCAGCCGTGCACCACGACCATCACCAGGACCTGCTGGACCAACTCATCGCCGACCACCGGTCGATGGTCGTTCACTTCAGCGAACTCAGTGGCATCCCCGGCGGGGACCCGCAGCGTAAGGAGATCGTCGACCTGGTGACCGATCAGCTGGTCCGCCACACTCGGGTCGAGGAGGAACACCTCTACCCGGTGGCCCGCGACCGGCTGGCCGACGGCCCGGCCGTCGTCGAGCGCGAACTCGCCGATCACCACGCGGTCGAGGCACTGCTGGGCGAACTGCGCCCGACCCACGTCACCTCACCCCACTTCGACCGCCTGGTGGCCCGCCTCGTCGAGGAGGTCACCCGGCACGCCAACGACGAGGAGGCCCGGCTCTTTCCGGCCGTCCGGGCCGTGACCACCGAGGACGAACGGCGGCTGCTCGGCGCGCGCGCCCGGGAGACCAGGGCGAACGACTCCGGCCGGCCCCGCCACCAGCCCCCGAGCGCACGCCCCGCCGATCACCTGCCGCCCCCCGAACGCCCGCTGCACGAGCGGATCCGGGACTTCCTTCTCCCGGGGTGGCCGGGCTCCCGGGGTGACCGGGCTGGTCGCCGATGGCCCGGTCGGGCGTGACCGGCCCAGGAGGACGTACTTCGGCGCTGCGGCGTAGTGTCGGTGGTGAGGGCCGGCGCGTGTGCCGCGGTGTGCGGTGCGCACTGCGGAGGTGGCCGGTATGGGTGTCGGTGGGCCGGGCGCGGGGGAGGCGCCGTACGGCGGTGGTGACGCGTTGCTGGGGGCTGTGCTGGCGCAGGCGCTGGAGGCCTCGCACCGGATCGCGCCCCGGGAACTCGCCGACGTGGTGGGCGGTGCCGCGCGGGCACTGGGTCTGGGGACGGCGGAGGTGTACCTCTCGGACCTTCAGCAGCGGGTGCTGGTGCCGTTGCCCGATCCGGAGCTGCGGGAGCCGCCGGGGGCACTGGACGTGGACGGCACGCTGGCGGGTCGCGCCTACCGGATGGGGCGGACGGAGACGGTCGCGGGGCCGCCGGGGGTGGGTTGGGTGCCGCTGGTCGACGGGATCGAGCGCGTCGGTGTGCTGCGCGTCGGCGTCCACATCCCGCCGGGGCCGCTGCTGGCACGGGCCCGTGCCCTGGCGTCCCTGGTGACGCTCCTCGTCATATCGAAGTCCGCTTGCGGCGACGTGCTCGTCCGCACGGCCCGGACCCGCCCGATGAGCCTGCAGTCGGAGCTGCTGTGGGCGTTCGTGCCGCCACGGACCATCGGGACCAGGCACGTCACGTCCAGTGCCGTGCTGGAGCCCGCGTACGAGGTCGCGGGAGACGCCTTCGACCACAGCCTGGCCGGTGACCTCTTCCACCTGACGGTGGTCGACGCGATGGGGCACGACCTCGCGTCGGGCGGGTCGAGCGCCGTCGCCCTCGCCGCCTGCCGCTCGACCCGCCGCGCGGACGGCACGCTCGCCGACATCGCGGAGGCGATCGACACCACGCTGACCCGCTGGATCCCGGACCGGCTGCTGACGGCAGTGATCGCCGACCTCGACACCGTCACCGGACACCTGTCGTGGGTCAACTGCGGCCATCCGCCGCCGCTGCTCATCCGCGGCGGCCGCGTCGTGCCCGGCGCGCTGGAGCGCCACGCGAACCCCCCACTGGGCATCGACGTGCACCACCGGCCGGTGCCCGTCCACCAGGCCCGCCTCCAACCGGGGGACCGCATCCTCGTCCACACCGACGGCGTCACCGAGGCCCGCTCCGCCGACGGCGACCTCTTCGGCGAGCAGCGCCTCATCGACACCGTCGTCCGTGCCATCGCCACCGGCCTCCCGGCGCCCGAGGCCCTGCGCCGACTCATGCACGGTCTCCTCGCCCACCGCGACCACGACCTGCGCGACGACGCCACCGTCATGCTCGTCGAATGGCATCCCGACCGGTGAACGTGCGCCGCCGCCGGCCCCGTGCCGCTCATCGCCGCGGCCGCCCGGTACGGCTCAGGCGGGTGGGTCGGGCTTATAGCCGAGAACCCACCCGAGGGCCTGGGCGACGCCGCGGGCCTGCCGGCGTTGTTGCGGGGACCGGTGCGGGTCGTACCGGACGGCGAGAGCCGTGCGCTCCTGCATCATCAGGCGCAGCAGGGCGTCGGCGGGGGCCGGTTCCATGGCGAGGGGCGGCGTCTGCCAGGGGTCGAGTGCCCAGCGCAGGGCGGCGCGGGCGCCGCGGACGCGCGGCTTGTCCCGGCAGCCCCGCAGCCGGTGCAGGACGCCCTGGATCTCGTAGCCGGAGCGGATGCCGACGCTGTGCTTCGGGAGGGTACCGATGCTCATGTCTCCACCGTAGAGAGCCCACCCGCGGGACGTCCTGCGTTCCGTCCGCCGGATGGCAGGCAATCCCGGACGGCACCCCGGGACGGCAGGCAGGCCCGGGTGGGAGAGCGGGGCCCCGGCCGGCGGGGAGCAACGATTGGACGTGCCGCTCGCGGGTAACCGCCGGATATGGTCACCGTGGGTGTGGAGGAGGAGTACCTGCTCCTCGACGCTGCCACCGGTGTCCCCGTCGCCCGGGCCGAGCAGGTCCGGCAGACGGCTCACCTGCAGCCGGCGGTCGAGAAGGCCGAGGTGCAGCGCGAACTCCTCCAGGCCCAACTGGAGATCGCCACCCCGGTCTGCCGGACCCTGGAGGAGGTCGGCACCCACCTGGAGCGGCTGCGCCGCGCGCTCTCGGCAGCCGCCCGGGTGCACGGCTGCCGGCTCGCGGCCTGCGGCGCCGCACCCTTCGCCGACCGCCGGCCCGTACCGGTCAGCGACGCCCCCCGGTACCGTGCCATCCGCGCCGAGGCCCCCCAGCTGACGGACGAACAACTGATCACCGGCATGCACGTCCACGTCGGCGTACCGGACCGCGGTGCCGGCGTCGCCGTCCTCAACGGCCTGCGCCCCTGGCTGCCGCTGGTCGTCGCCCTGTCGGCCAACTCGCCCCTGTGGCACGGCGTCGACACCGGCTTCGCCAGCTGGCGGACGGTGGTCTTCGGCCGCTGGCCCGTCAGCGGGGTACCGCCGGAGTTCGACGGTGCCACGGACTACGACCACCGGATCCACAGCCTCGTCGAAACCGGCCTGATCGGCGACGTGGGCCAGCTCTACTGGCAGGTCAGGCTCTCCGAGCGCTACCCCACGGTGGAGATCAGGGCCATGGACGTCCAGCTCCGCGTCGACGAGGCGGTGATGCTGACCGGGCTGGTCCGGGCGGTCGCCACCACCCTCCTCATCGACCACGGCCGGCACCGTCCACGCCCCGGGCGGTGCCCCGCCCCCCGCCCCGAGGCGCTGGCCGCCGCGGTCTGGTACGCCGCCCGCCACGGCTGCACCGATCGGCTCTACGACCCCCTCACCGGCACGCTGGACGCCCCGCCGGCGGTCGTGGCCCGCATCCTCGACGTTCTCGGTCCCGCACTCGCCCGCAGCGGCGACACCTCCCGGGTGGAGCCCGCCCTGCGACGCCTCCTCCGGGACGGCAACGGCGCGGCCCGCCAGCGCCGGGAACTGCGCCGCGGCGGCCGGAACGGACTCGTCGGGCTCATCGGAGCCGTCGACGGGACGGCCGCCGGATGACGTGACGGACGGCGGCGCCACTCGCGCCCCGGCGGGCGGGGTCGGCAGCTGTTTCCGTCCTGGCCGGCGGGGCACGCGCCCGTCATGGACCAGTCCCAGGCGCCCGTACCGGAGGCCCTCGCGGCTGAGGCTGGATCAGGTCCTGCTCCCGCGGGCCGCGTTCTTCGGGTCCGTGGAGCGGGTGCCGATCGAGGAGGCCGAGGACCGGATCACCGCCGAGATGCTCACCCCCTACCCGCCCGGCACCCGGCACGGCGGCGGCGGGTCGGCGAGCGGCTCGGACGGCGCCGGCCCACGGCCTCCGTCGGTGGCCCGGAAGCGGGTGTCACGCGCTGGTGAGCAGTTGCGGGGACAGGGTCTGGATCATGGTGTTGGTCCAGCGCATCTGCCGCAGGGTCTGCGGGTGGCAGGCGGTGGCGAGTTCGAGCAGGCGGCTGTCGTTGCCGGCCTGGGCGGCCTGGGCGAGCATTTCCCAGTTCAGGGAGTTCTCGGTGGCGGCGAGGTGGAGGTCGCGCAGGCTGTGCAGGAGGAGCAGACCGGCTTCGGGGCGCCGGCCGAGGGCTTCGGCACTCGTCCGGGCCGCCGTCCACGGGCCGGGGCCCGGGGTGTCGGCGGGGCCGGGCAGGTCCAGGCCGTAGTGGCGGCCGGTGTCCGCGATCCGTTCGGTGTGTTCGTGGGACCAGCGGGCGATGTCGGTGGCGACGTGGCGGACCTCGTGGTCGGCGCGGTGGCGTTCGGCGGCGGCGAGCAGCGCGCGTTCCAGTCGCCGTTCGCCGTCGTACAGCGACTGCAGGGTGATCGAGATGCCGCTCACGGTCGGTCTCCTTCGGGGGCCGGAGTGGATTGGGTGGCGACGGCGGTCGGCCCTCCGGTCGTCGATGGGGCGGAGGACGGGTCGGCCGGGGCGGAGGCAGTGGTGGTGGGCGCCGGTGACACGGCGCCTTCAGCCCGCTCGATCAGCCTGAGGCGGGCGGCGGCGGTCTTGAACAGCGGCTGTTTGGAGACCGGGTCCCAGTCGTTGACGGTGCTCTCGTTGGCGGCGCGGCCGCCGGCCTCGCCGGGCCGGGGGCCTGCCGGGGTGTCCCAGTAGCCGTAGTGGAACGGCAGGAAGACCGTGCCGTCCCGGATGCCGGTGATCCGCAGGCGGCCGCGGACCGAGCCGCGCGGGCTGGCGACCTCGACGAGGTCGCCCTCGGCGACGCCGTGGCGCCGGGCTTCGGCGGGTGAGAGTTCCACCCACACGTCGGGGGCGGCGGCGTTCAGCTGGGGGGCGCGGCCGGTCTTGGTGCGGGTGTGGAAGTGGTAGAGGGTGCGTCCGGTGTTCAGCTGGAGGGGGTACTGCCGGGTGGTGTCCTCGTGCGGGGGCAGGTATTCGGCGGCCTTGATCACCGCCCTGCCGTGCGGGTTGAGTGCCCGGTACTCGGTCTCGGACACGGACGCGCCGGTCACCAGGTCCTTGCCGTAGGTCTCGCAGTCTTCCGGCGCCGCCCAGCTGATGCCGTGGGTGTAGAGCCGTTCGGTTCCGCCGGGTGCGTCCGGCGTGCAGGGCCACTGGATGCCGCTGCCGCCTCGGAGCTTTCGGTAGGTCAGGCCGGTGTAGTCGCAGGGCCGTCCGGCCGAGCAGCGTTTCCACGCCTCGAAGGCGGACTCGGCGTCGTGCCAGCCGACCAGTGGTGAGCCGTCCTTGTCGCGGAGGTCCATCCGGCGTGCGAAGTCGAGGAAGATGTCCAGGTCGGCCCGGGCTTCGCCAGGAGGGTCCACGGCCTTCTCGGACAGGTGGACGGTGCGGTCGGCGTTGGTGAACGTGCCGGTCTTCTCGCCCCAGGTCGCGGCCGGCAGCACCACGTCGGCCAGCTGCGCCGTCTCGGTCAGGAAGAGGTCCTGGACGACGGTGAACAGCTGCTCCTGTCCGAGGATCGACCGGATGCGGTGGAGGTCCGGCAGGGAGACGGCCGGGTTGGTGGCGCTGATCCACAGCATGCGGATCGACCCCTGCTCGGCGTAGCGGAACATCTGCATCGCGGGGGTGGGGGGTGCGTAGTGCGGGATCGCCGACGGGTCGACGTTCCAGACCCGGGCGAGATCGGCGACGTGCTGTTCGTTCTCCCAGTTGCGGAAGCCCGGCAGGTCGCCGTTGGCGCCGCACTCGCGGGTGTTCTGCGCCGTGGGTTGGCCGTTCATCTGCAGCACCCCGCAGCCGGGGCGGCCGAGCATGCCGCGAAGCAGGTGCAGGTTGTTGACCTGGACGGCTGCCGCCGTGGCCTGGTGGGACTGGTAGAAGCCCTGGAGCACGGTGGACAGCAACCGCTGGGCGCCGCCCAGGATTTCCGCGGCGTGCTCGATGTCCCGGGCCGGGACGTCGCAGATCCGTCCCGCCCACGCAGGTGTGCAGTCGGCGACCTTCTCGCGGAGTTCGTCGAAGCCGACGGTGTGGGGTTCGAGGTAGCCGTGGTCGATGCGGTCGGCGCGGATGATCTCGTGCAGCAGGGCGTTCATCAGGGCGACGTTGGTGCCCGAGCGGGGTGCGAGGTGGACGGTGGCGCTGCGGGCGACCGGGGTGGGGCGCGGGTCGACGCAGACCAGACGCGGCGGTTCGGCGCCGGCCAGCCGGTCGAGGACACGCATCCACAGCACCGGCTGGGTCTCCGCCATGTTGTGGCCGAACAGGGCGATGACATCGGCGTGGTCGACGTCCGTGCAGGAGCCGGGCTGGCCGTCGGAGCCGAAGGTCTGCTTCAGCGCCTCCGCGGCGGTCGCCGTGCACAGCCGGGTGTTGCCGTCCAGGTGGTTGGTGCCGATCCCGGCGCGGGCGATCACCGCCAGCGTGTAGTACTCCTCCAGGAACAATTGTCCGGTGGTGTAGAAGCCGATCGATCCCGGGCCGCGCTCGCGCAGCAGCCGCTGGGACTCGGTGACGACCCGGGCCATGGCGGTGTCCCAGTCGCACGCCACCAGCAGCCCGTCCCGGCGGACGAGGGGGCCGGTCAGCCGGTCCGGCGATCCGTTGGCCTGCCAGCCGAACAGGTCCTTGGGGCCGAGCCGGCCGTGGTTGACCCGGTCCCCGGACCGTCCGCGGACCCCGACGATCCGGCCGCCGCTCACCGCGATGTCCATCGCGTCGCCGTTGGAGTGCAGGAGCGACGCCGACTGCACCCACCGCTCCACCGCGGCCGCCTCCGTACCGGGGGCGAGGAACGTGTCCACCCGCACGGGCCACCGCTCGCCGGGGCCGAAGGGGGTGCGGTCCCCCCAGGGCTGCGCAATCCGGTCCACTGTGGGCTGCATCGCCGACCTCCCTGCTTACTTCCCGGGGTGAGGCGTGTGTCCGCGCCGCCGCGCGGACGCTCCCGTTCCGGCCGCGGGCGGCTGCGCCCCGTCTCATCGTGCGGGGCGCCGGAAGGGCTCGCGCGGCGGCGGGATACCGGAACCCCCGCGTGCTGGTCACCGGACGTCGCAGCCGGAATGGCCCGGACGAGCGCGCACACCGGCCCGACAGGCGGGCTCGCGACCGCCGTGGCAGCCTGTCGGTGTCCGGCACCCCGTGCCGGCCCGGGCGAGGCGGGCGGCCGGGCGGAGCCTCCTTCCCCCGCCGCCCGGCGCCGTGCCCCGCTTCCCGGCCGCCCGCGACCCGCGACCCGCTCACCTCACACCGAGGAATTGCTCATGATCACGCTGCAAGGCATGACCGTCGCGCTGCTCGTCGCCCCCGAAGGGGTCGAGCAGGTCGAGCTGACCGAACCTCGCCGGGCCGTTCTCGAAGCCGGGGGCGCGGCGTCGCTGCTGTCCACTCGCGAAGGCAGAATCCAGGCGTTCCACCACCTCGACCGGGGTGACACCTTCGCCGTCGACGCGGTGGTCGCCGACGCCGCCCCGGACGACTACGACGCCCTGATCCTTCCGGGCGGAGTGGCGAACCCCGACGCCCTGCGCCTGGACCCCGCCGCCGTCGGTTTCGTCCGATCGTTCTTCCGCGGGGGAAAGCCCGTCGCGGCCATCTGCCACGCCCCCTGGACCCTGATCGAGGCCGAGGTGGTGCGCGGGCGCAGCCTGACGTCCTGGCCCAGCCTGCGCACCGACCTCGTCAACGCGGGGGCACGGTGGGCCGACGAGCAGGTGGTCATCTGCCGGGACGGTCCGAGCGTCCTCGTGACCAGCCGCAAGCCGGACGACCTGCCCGCGTTCAACGAATCCCTGGTCACGGTCTTCGCCGCGCACGCACGCTGATCGGACACGGCTCGGACCGTACCGCTGGGCCCGGGCACGCGGTCTGTCCGGGCCCGCGATGATGAACGGCTCCGACAGCGTCGGCCGCCACAGAGCCCCTACCCGGTTCGCCGGTACTGACGCGTGCAGCACGCCACCGGCCGGTCTCAGGGCATTCGGCCGCGCCGGTAGGAGGAGAATGGAAGGCCCCCATCTCCTCGGTCGGTGCTGGCAGGCCGGCCGCGCGCGGAGTTCCCATGCACCAGACGTACGTGATCACGTTCCCCGGTCCCGTCGGCGCCCACGCCCTGCAGCGCCAGGTCACCGTCACCGCGACCGGTGACCTCAGCCCCCTCGGCAACCCCGTCTACAGTGACCCGGTCGGCGCCCTCCGGGTGGAGATCACCCCGGACGGGAATGCCTGCCTGCTGACCGCGGGCACCGACGCACCGTTGCACGCCCAGCCCCTCGACTGATCCCGCGCGGACACCCTGCCACCACACCGTCCGCGCGTGAGCGACGAGGCCCGGCGGTGTCACGCCCTCTCGGCGCCCGCCACGTTCAGCCTTTCCACGAGGTCGGCCCGGTGCAGAACGGCGACGGGCTCCAGCAGGTCCGGATGGCGCAGCAGGGCGGCGGCCTCGGTGTCGTGGGCGCCGGGGTCGGTGAGGCGTCGCAGGGCGCCGGTCTCGGCGTGGTGCTCGGTCGCGGCGAGAGCCTGGCGGGCGGGTGCGAGGAGGGCGGGATCGGCGAGCAGGCAGGCGGCCCAGCTGACGACGGTCTCGTCGACCCAGGTCCGCCAGGCGGCGTCGTCGGGATGGGCCTCGCAGCCGGTGAGCCAGTCCAGGCGGTCGGCTCCGCCGGGGCCGAGCAGCTCCAGGAGCTGGACGTCCATGGCGGTGGGGTAGCGCAGGCCGGCGGCGAGCGTGCTGGCCTGCCGGGCCTGGGTGTGGGCCAGCGCGCGGCTGAGCGCGCCCTCCGGCGGCGGGTAGGCGTTGAGGAGCCAGCGGGCGCTGGCGGCTATGACGGGTGTCAGGTCGGGCACGGCGATCCGTCCTCGGGGAAGGTGCTCGCCTGTGTCCGGTTGGGTTCGGGGCGCGAGCTGCGGGGATGCGGAGCCGCGCTGCCCCGCTCGTGGCCGACCAGTGTAGGCAGCTGTCCGCCGCCGGGTGCATGACCCGCGTCACGCCTGCCCGCTCGGGTGCTGGGGCCGGACCGGCCATGTGCGGTCCGGCCCCAGGGCGCCGCCCGCCCGCCGGCGGGCGGCGCGGGTCAGGCGGTCAGGAGGTCAGGAGATCAGGACTTGCCGCGGCCGGAGACGAAGTCGCGGGCCCGGTCGACCAGACCGACACCGGGGGCGAGCAGCTTGCTGGCCATCGGGCTGTCGGGTGCGGCGGGGTGCGGGCGGGTCGGGGCCATGGACTTGGCCCGGCGGACCTTGTTCCCGAGGTCGTTCAACTGCTCCGGGGTACAGGCCTGGCGCAGCATCGGGAAGAGGTTCACCTCCTCGTCCTGGACGTGGGCGGCGACCTCGTCCATGAGCTGCTGCAGCAGCGGGCTCATCCGCGGGTCGTCCGTTCCCGTGCTCTCCAGCTTCTTGAGGATCGTCTCGACCCGGGCGTGGTCGGCGGTCTCCTTGTCCGCGAGCCGGTCGCCGCCCTGGAGGTGTTCGCGCACCGCCGGGTAGAGGTACTGCTCCTCGGCGACGGAGTGGCGCACCAGCTCGATGGTGACCTCGTCGACGGCGTCCCGCAGCTGCTGGCCGCCGCCGGGCATCGCCTGGATACGGGCGAACATCTCCTCCACCTCCCGGTGGTCGGTCATCAGTTCGTCGATCACGTTTCCGCCGTGTGCCATGACGTGCCTGCCTCTCGTTGGTTCCGTTCAGGTCGGGCCTCTCCCGGCCACCTGGCAGTCGTTCCCGGGCAGGCGCGCGGGGTGAGCGTCGGCGAAGGCACCTCACCCGATCGGCGGCCGACCGCCGTCATGTCCACGGCCGTGGCCCCGAGACCGGAAGGCGGCCTCCGCATGCGGCCTGAGTCTTCGGGCCCGTTCCAGGGGGAGGTACGGGACGGCTCACCGACCGGATCCGCGCGGGCGGGCCCACGAGTCGGCCCTCGCGTTCCGGGTAGACGCCGAGGCGGACCGCGAGAAGGAGGAGCCATGCCTGCCGGTTCGAACAAGAAGCGTGAACGACAGTACGAACACATCAAGGACAGCGCCCTGGAGCGCGGGGAGAGCCAGAAGAGGGCCAAGGAGATCGCGGCCCGGACCGTGAACAAGGAACGGGCCCGGCACGGCGAGTCGAAGACCGCCAGCCGCTCCTCCACCCACGACACCTCCTCCTCCCGGCGCGGCGGACAGCGCTCGCACTCCGGCTCGCAGGGGCCGACGAAGGAGCAGCTGTACAACGAGGCCAAGCAGCGCAACATCCACGGCCGCTCGAAGATGAACAAGAAGGAACTTGCCAGCGCCCTCGGCCACTGACCCGGGCGCCGGCCACTGGCCCGGCCCGGCCCACAGTTCACGCCTGCGGTCGGTGCAGCCGGTAGACGGTGTACGCCCGCCCGATCACCGGCTGTGCCACGTTCCGGACGCGGACTCCGCAGGCGGTGAGGCCGCGTTCCGTCCCCAGATGGGCGTGGCCGTGCACGGCGAGGTCCGCACCGGCCTCGTCGATGGCCTCGGCCAGCAGGTAGCTGCCCAGGAAGGGGTAGATCTCGGGCGGCTCACCGGCCACTGTGGCGGGTACGGGCGCGAAGTGCAGAAGCGCGATCCGGACATCGCACCGCTGCGACGCCAGCTCGTCGAGCGCGCCGCGCAGACCGTCGGCGCAGGTACGGGTGTGACGGATGAAGGCCTTCATCTCCGGCTCGCCGAACTCGCCGCCGCTACCACCGGCGAAGCCACCGCCGAAGCCCTTCGTTCCCGCGACGCCGACCAGCGTGGCATCCACCCGGACGGTCGTCGCGCTCCGTTCCAGCACCCGGATGCCGCGTTCGCCGAGGATCCCGGTGACCTCCTCGGGCCGGCCGGCGTCGTAGTCGTGGTTGCCGAGCACCGCGATCACCGGGACGCCCAGCCCCTCGAACTCCTCGGCCACCACGGCCGCCTCCTCCGGAGTGCCGTGGCGGGTCAGGTCGCCGGCGAGCAGCAGGACGTCCGCCCGGTCTTCGAGGTGGGCGAACGACGGGCGCAGCAGTCCCCGGCTGTCGGGACCGAGGTGGATGTCCCCGACGGCGGCGACGCGGATCATGTCAGGTCCTCGGCGGTGACGGGCGGCCGGACGTCGGCGAGCACGATGTCGGTGTGGACGGCCAGCCCGGCCAGCGCGTCGGCGAGGATGCGTTCCACCGCCGCCCGCCGCTGCTCCGTGGCCACGGTGCCGTAGACGGCGACGTGGCCGCCGTGCAGTTCGATCCGCAGCCCGAGTTCGCCGATCTCGTCGCCCGCGAGGCGATCGCGCAGGTGGGCGATCCGGTACTCGGTGTCGTCGACGGCGGTCATCGCCGGGCCTCCTCGCGGTCGGCTTCCTCGGG
The DNA here is from genome assembly GCF_040655255.1 of Kitasatospora sp. NPDC050463. Taxonomy (NCBI): domain Bacteria; kingdom Bacillati; phylum Actinomycetota; class Actinomycetes; order Kitasatosporales; family Streptomycetaceae; genus Kitasatospora; species Kitasatospora sp. NPDC050463. Next base: position 92,493 of record NZ_JBFAJO010000024.1, on the reverse strand, counting down.
GGCGGCTTCCTGCGGCTCGATCACCTGGAGCCGTTCCAGCAGGAAGAGGAACGCGGCGGGCATCGGTGCGTCACCGCGCTCGGCCCGGACCCGCCGCCAGTCGACCTTCTCGCGCAGCGGCCGGACCACCGAGAGCACGGCGCCGAAGTCGCAGTGGTGTTCCGAGAAGGCCGCCAGCAGGCTGCTGACCAGGTCGGTGGCGGAGAGCACCGGCATGTGGACGGAGTCGACGGGCAGCACCTCGGCCCGGTCGAGCAACTCGGTGGTGACGGGGCGCTTGGCCAGTTCCAGGATGAGGTCGACGTCCTGGCCGAGGCAGCGGGCCTTGATCAGCCAGTCCTCCGGCGGCAGGTAGACCTGAAGTCCGGCTTGGCGCAGGGTGCGGGTGACGTCGTCCGCGTCCTCCCGTCTGATGCAGAAGTCGGCGTCGTGCTGGAGCCGGACGACCGCGCCGTGGGCGTAGGCGGCGACACCGCCGGCCAAGGCGAAGGGGTGGCCCTTGGTCTTGAGGAGGGAGCCCATCTGCTTGGCCGCCTCCAGGATGGCCTGGGTGCGGTCGGGCGGCAGTCCGTCGTCGCCGCGCAGACGCGACCCGTCCGCCTGGAGGTGCGGGACCGTCGTGCTCTCCTGGCCCATGGCGACCTCCTCGGCGGTCGGATCCCGGGGGAACGCTGCGGCGGGTACCCCGGGCTGCCCGGGTTCACTCGGCCGTTCCAGCGCGACAGGGCGGGGCGCGGGTCAGGGAGCAGCCCGGCTTCAGGCCTCAGCCCGGGGCCTGGAGAGCAGGCTCCCGTCCAGGCTTTCCAGCAGTGCGGCGGTGTCCCGGTGGATCTCGGCCGCGCCGGCGCCGAGCAGTTCCTGGGCGGCGAAGCCGCCGCTCTCCACGGCGACGCACGGGACGTGGGCCCGCTCGGCCGCGATCACGTCCCAGACGGTGTCCCCGACGAACACCACGTGCTCTGCCTCTCCACCGGCGCGGTCGATGGCGGCCCGCACGAGGTCCGGTGCGGGCTTGGTCGTGTCGACGTCGTCCGCCGTGGTCACGGCCGTGATCACGTCATCGGCCCCGAGCGCGCCGCGCAGGACCGTCAGTTCGCGTCCTGAGGCGGAGCTGGCCAGGACGACCTGCCAGCCTCGGTCCGCGCAGGCGCGTAGGAGCTCCGGGGCCCCGGGCAACGGCTGGATCACTGGCCAGAAGCGGGCGTAGAGCGCGTCGTGGGCGCCGGTGATCGCCGGATCGTCGTCGCGGTCGCGGTCGGTGCCGAGCAGGTGGTCGAGCAGTTGGTCGGCGCCCATGCCCACGGACCGGTGGACCCGGGAGGCGGGGACCGTCCGCTGGTACTGGCGCAGGGCCTCCCACCAGGCCAGCGTGTGGAAGTACGTGGTGTCGAGCAGGGTCCCGTCGACATCGAACAGTGCGGCCGCGGTGCTTCTCATGGGTGCGTCCTCCTCATGACGTGGTCGATGACCCCGGCGGCGCGGCTGTCCGCCGTCGGTCCGGAGAGGCCCGGAGAGCGGCGTCAGCCCGGGGCCTCCGGCGGGAGCGGGCCCGACGGGTCGGACTCCGCGGAGGGGACCGGTCCGTCGGGCCCGTCCACCCGTTCCGGGGCCGCCCGGTCCTCCAGTTGTTCGCGCAGGCGCGCGAGAGTGGTGCTGAGCAGCCGCGAGACGTGCATCTGGGAAACGCCGATGCTGTCGGCGATCTCCGACTGCGTCCGGCCTTCCCAGAACCGAAGCCTGAGTACGGTCTGCTCGCGGCGCGGCAGTCGGGACAGCAGTGGGCGCACGGCGGCGCGGAACTCGGCGAGTTCGATGCCCGGGTCGCAGGCGCCGAGCCGGTCGAGCATGGCGTTGCCGCTCAGGCCGCTGTCCTGGTCGCGCAGTGCGTCCAGTGAGTCGGGCCGGTAGACCCGGCCGGCGATCAGCCCCTCGATCACCTGCTCCTCGGTCAGGCCGAGGTCCGCCGCGATCTCGTCGGGGTGCGGGAGGCGGCCGAGGAGCTGTTCGAGCCGATCGGAGCCCCGGGCCACGGTCAGGTAGAGCTCCTGCATGCTGCGCGGGACGCGCACCACCCACGAGGTGTCGCGGAAGAACCGCTTGATCTCGCCCGCGATGGTGGGGATGGCATAGGTGACGAAGGCGACGCCGCGCTGCGGGTCGTAGCCGTCGACGGCCTTGATCAGGCCGATGGTCCCCACCTGGAGGATGTCGTCCATGTCCTCGGCACGGTGGCGGAAACGGCCCGCGATGAAGCGGACCAGTGCCATGTTGAGTTCGATGAGGGTGCCGCGCACGTAACTGTAGGAGTGGCTCTCCCGGGCGAGCCCGGTCAGACGTTCGAAGAGCGCGTCGCTGAGTTCCCGAGCCTCCGACGTGTCCATGGTGCGCAGCTGCGCCTCGGTCGGGCGCGGTGGCACGTCGGGCGGGAGGTCGGACGGCGGCGTGACCGTCCGGCCGGCAGGAAGACCGGTTTCCAGCATGGGGGACACGGTTGCCTCCTGGGGAGGAGGAACGCCTCGGCCTGCGGGGGCGTGCCGCGGCTTCGTCAGTGGACCTGTGCCCGGCTACTTCACGCGGTGGTCCCGGTGACACCCGATCGGCGTGCGAAGGCCGGCACGGTGACCGCCTCATTCGTGTGCTACCCGATACACGACATCTCATTCATATGTTCCCGTGGTTCGTCCGTTCCCCGGGTAGCCGGCTCACCGGCTCACCGGCCGGGCCGGGGCCGCGAGACGGACCCGCGCCGTGCGCCTGCCCGTCCTGGCCGCGGGCAATCGCGCACCCGGGGGGGCGGGTCCGGCCAGGACGGCCGCGGCAGTCCGCGCGGGGCGGACGCCGGACGCCGGCGGGGCGGGGACACGGTGGCGACGCGTCACCGCACCGCGTGCCGGCCGAGCGGGGAGGGCACCTCCAGCCAGACCAGCTTTCCCGTGCCCTCCGGCAGCGAGCCCCAGGCCCGCGCGAGCCGGTCCACCACGCGCAGACCGTGTCCGCCGGGCCGCCCCGGGTCGGCATGGAGCACCGGGCGCGGCGGCTCCGGGCTGGCGTCCGTGACCTCCACCCGCAGCAGCGTGCCGTCCCAGCTCAGCCGCAGCTCCGTCGGGCCTCCGGGGGTGTGCAGGCACGCGTTGGCCACCAGCTCGGAGACCATCAGCAGGACGTCGTCCGCCGCCGCCAGTTGTTCCTCGTCGAAGGCGGGCAGCCAGTGCCACTCGACCAGGGCGTGCCGGCTGAAGTCGCGGGAACGCTGGACGGCGCCCGGGCTGTCGTCCAGCACCAGCCGTCTGGTCTGCCACGCGCCGCTCGGCGGCCGCTCGTAAGGAACGGACATCCCACAGCCTCACTCGGCGCCGGAGAGGTCACCTCGGTCCCGGGCCATCCGGCCGTGGCCCGGCCGCACACAGGGAGCGAGCCCGGCATCGGCCGGGGTGGCCGGGTGGCCTTCCATCGCCCGAACCCGGCGTGTGCCCGGGGAGGGCCTCGTTACACGCGTCCGTGGAACGGACCAGGCCGTACCCGTGCGGGAAGAGGCACGGTAGGCACCGACGGACAGTGGACGAGTGCCGGTGTACGGCACCGGACGTCCGCGCGGTGTCCCACTGGGCGGACCGGGGCGCGGGTTCGAGCGCGACCTAGTCGGAGGGCGGTAGCAGGTTCCCCAGGGGCCCCAGATCCAGGTTGAGGTCCTCCATGGTCAGGCCGTAGCGGCTGCAGAGTTCGCCCATGCGGTCGTGAAGGGCCATCAGTGTCGCGCCGAGCGCCTCCTCCTGTTCTTCGGTGAGGTCACCGGCGTCGACGCGGTGGAGGGCCTGCCGCTCCATGAGCTGACGCAGCAGTTCGACGATCGTGAGGACGAGCTTCATCAGGTCCCGCTCGACCGTCTCCGGGTTGGTGGAGAGCCTCTGCGGCCGCCCCGGTGATGTGCCCTGCCCTTCGTGCTGCCCCTGCGATGTCGCGGGCAGAAGGCGGAAGGCCCGGGCGGCCGCTTCAGCGACCTCGTCGAATCGGTCGGGGGGCCGGCGGGGGTCACCGGTCATGGCGGTTCCCCGCCTGGTGGAACGCTGATCGTGCGAGCGGAGGGGTTCTGTTCGCCGACGGAGAGGATGAGCGCGCGCAGGGAGATCCGGACGAGATCGATGTCCGCGATGGACAGGACGAGGTCGCCGGTGAGGACCACCCCGCCGCTGAGCAGCCGGTCCAGCAGGTCGATGAGGGCGGCCCGGCGTTGCGGCGCGGGCGCACCGGACGGTGTGCCGGGGGCTCCGTTCATGGTGCGGTCTCCCCGGCCGGGCCCGGGGCGGCGAAGGAGTAGGGAGCCCATGGCCCGGTGACGACGACGCGCACCCCGGTCAGGCCGTCGGTCGAGTTCAGCACGTCGGCCCGGAACGCTTCGGCGTGGTCCAGCGGCACGAGGTAGGCGTCGTTCATGACGTTCACGCCCGGTTCGAGCGCCAGCTCGCCTTGCTGCACCCGGTGCCGGGCACGGCCGGCGCCGTGCTCGCGGGCCGCCGCCCCGATCCGCTCGGCCGCTTCCTCGGCGGCGCGGAAGGCGTCGTGCTGCGACTCCTGCTCGGCCCGGCGCCGGTGCAGGTACGCGCGCCCGGGGCTGAGGTCCGGCGCTCGGGACGGCGCCGCCTGCGAGGCGGCCGGAGCCTCGACGTACAGCTTGACTCCCCACTCCACGTGCTCGGCCAGGCGGGACAGCTGGTCCAGGAAGGCGCCTTGCCCGTCGTCGAGCACGCTCCGTACCCGGTCGTCGTCGAGGTACACCGTTGCCAGGCGCAGTGGGAGAACGGTGGTGCACCTGGCGATGGCCTCGATCACGCCGTGGTGGGAGCGGGCGAGTGCTTCGAGCCAGGGGAGGTCCTCCAGATGGGCGGCGAGCGCGGCCTGGTCGAAGTCCTCGGCCGGCACGGGGCTCACGGCGGCCACGGGGTCCCCGCCGCGGGTCGGGCGCACCAGGTGTACCGGCTCGCGGAGGACTCCGGTGAGGCCGTCCAGGGCACTCCGCAGGCCGGGCGCGTCCTGTGCCACGGCGTAGGCGTAGGCGAGTGACCGGGCGGTCATGCTTCACCCCGCCGCGTGGCGGACCGGGTCGCGGGTTCTGCTCGCTTCGGGCGGGCCGGACGGCGGGGGGCCGCCGCGTTCTCCGCCGTGCCTTCGGTGGGTGGCAGCGCGGCGGGGTCGGCACGCAGGGCACTGAGCTCTTCGCGCAGGCGCCGGTTCTCCTCGATCTGCTCCCGCAGGAGCCGGTTCTCCTCCTCCAGGGACGGGGCGCTGCCCGCTCGGGAGGAGAGCGAAGGATCGTGTTCCCACCAGTCGATACCCATCTCCTTCGCCTTGTCCACCGAGGCGATCAGCAGGCGGAGCTTGATCGTGAGCAGTTCGATGTCCAGGAGGTTGATCTGGATGTCGCCGGCGATGACGATGCCCTTGTCGAGGACGCGTTCCAGGATGTCCGCGAGGCTGGCGGAGGACTGGCCGTACGGCGGCGCGGATCTGGAGGGGAGGGGGCCGAGGCGGTTGGCGATGGGGTCTGTCACGGCTCGACCTCGTTTCGCTGGCGGGTGCGGCGGGTGCGGCGGGTGCGGCGGGTGCCGCAGGTGCGGCGGGCGCGCTTACGGGGCGCCGCGTTGCCTGTGGGCGCTTATCTCGTCGAGCCGGTCGAGGAGTTCGTCCTCGCGGCGGTCGAAGGTCTCCTCGTCGATTTCTCCGGCCAGGAGTGCCCTTTCGAGTTCGGCGAGTTCCCGTTCGACCGGCGCGGGATCGTAGTACTCGTCCTCCGCCGCCTCGACCACACGCTCCAGGACCCACACGGTGGCGCGCACCGGTGCGAGCGGGAGGGTGATGAGCTGGGTGAGCAGGCCCACGGGGTGCCTCCCTAGACGAAGCTGTAGGGCGGCAGCGGACCGTAGAGGCGGAAGTCGAACTCCTGGCCCAGTTCGTGGGTGAGGCCCTTCTCCGCGGCGAGGAAGACCTGCCGGTGTTCGTCGTCCACGAGGAAGGAGATGTTCAGGAAGTCGTCGCCGGTCGGCTCGGAGACCCGCTCCTGCCGGGTGTGGGGGCGCAGTGCCTCGACGACGCCGGAAGCCAGGGCCTGGTGGCGGGCCAGGACTTCGTGGGCGACGAGTTCACCCAGGGCGAGTGGCAGTTCCGGTCTGGTGCTGCCGGCCCTGATCTCGTCGTTGAGCCGTCTGGCCTCGGGTGTCTCCTGAAGGATCCGGCGCAGCAGCACCTCCTCGTCGATGGCCGCCTTGACGTGGTATTCGGCGCACCCCTCCAGCGCCGTCAGGCGCTGGGTGTACTCCTCCCGGCGCTCCGTGAGCACGGCGCGTACGGCGTCGTCGTCGGGCGCGGTGAAGCCGAAGCGCAAGGGCAGGACGGGGCCGGCGGCCATGAGGCGCTCCTGGACGGCCTGGTGGGCCACGAGGTCGCGCCGCTTGGACCGGAGCCCTTCGGGTGCGTCGCTGACCACTGCGCACAGCGGTCCCGCGCACACGGTACGCAGCTCCGCAGGGGTTTCCCCCACCCCGGTCAGGCCGTGGAGGTCGGGGGCGTGCGGGGCAGCGGTGATCGAGTAGACGTAGACGGCCACGTCATTCCTCCCGTCGCCTGGTGGGCCGTCGAGTGGGTCGGGCCCGCTTCGGCTCGGCCTCCTCTTCCTCCGTGTCGTCCTTGTCGCGTCCCAGGTGGAGGGAGTCGGTGACGGCCTCGACGGCGCCGGTGAGCGCGCCCTTGCTCTTGCCGCGCGCCCCGCTCTCGGTCGCCTCGCCGACGATGTCGGTGAGCTGCGTCGGCGCCTTGCGCCCGGATTCCAGGTCCAGGCGGTTGCACGCTTCGGCGAACCGGAGGTAGGTGTCGACGCTGGCGACGACGATCCGGATATCGATCTTGAGGATCTCGATCCCGACCAGCGACACCCGGACGAAGACATCGATGACCAGTCCGCGGTCCAGGATCAGTTCGAGGATGTCGTAGAGGTTCCCGGTGTTTCCGCTGCGGGACACGCTGGCTGTGCTTTGCGGCACCACAGTCACGGTGCCTCCCTTCGCCGGTCCGCCGTCGCGGTGGGGGAGCGGTCGGCTCCGCTGCGAAGCGGCGGTGTGTGTTCAGGGGCGGGGGTCGATCTGACCGCGGGTGTATCGGCGGATCCGCTCGTACGCCACCAGTTCGCCCTCCTCGTCGAGTGACACCCGGTAACTGGCCATCACGCTGGTCGTCTCGGGAATGCGTTCCAGTTCCACCACCTCCACGTCGGCGCGCCACCCGTCCTCGGTGGGCTTGAGTGCCGAAACCGACTCGGGCACCCGGCCCAGGAGTTGGCCGAGCTGTTCGGCGGCGTAGCTGATGGCCTGCGGGGCCGAGACACGGCGGGGGCGCCGCCTCGCCGCGCCCGCCTCGCCCGTCGCGCGGCGACCGGCGGAGCCGGTGCGGGCGGGGGGCGGATCCGCGGGGGCGGATCGACGCTCCCTGACGCCGTTCTCTCGCTTCTCTGGGGCCATCTTCCCTCTCCGGAATCGGAGGTGACGTACCAGGTTGAGTGGATTTGGAGCTTATTTCATGATAGACGGCATTCTCCGCCGGGTGGCGTGGTCGGCCGCCCCCGGCCGGTCCGCAGGGTTGCGAGGCGATGAACTCGGTGCGACCCCAAGGCTGTTGGCGGTGCGGCCCCGGCAGCGCGCCGGTCTGCGGAGGCCGGGGGCGTCCGGATGGGCCGGTGGCCACGTGGCGCGCAGTTTCGTGTCTGGCCAGACTGGACATACGGAGTGCTGGTACGAACATCGGGCCGGGACTCGTGGTCGCAAGCGGACCGGCAGATGGGCGGGCATCGCGCATGTGCCAGTGCGAGAGCGGACACCGCCCGCGTCCCGGCTCCACCGATCGCGGTTGTGGCCTGCGGCAGACGTCGCCCCCACGCTGTGCGGTCGATTTCGCCCGCCTCGGGTGGTGGGAGATCTTGACGATGGCGCCGCGGTCATCGACAGGCCGCCCGCGTCGCCGGGCCACGCGGTCAGGGCGGGCGCCGGAAGGGATGACCCATGAAGGACACCACCAAAGCGGCTCTGGCGGCGGCGGTCGCCGGGGGATACGTGCTGGGCCGCGCGAAGAAGGGACGGCTCGCATTCGCCGCCGCGACGTATCTCGCGGGCAGGCGGTTCGGGCTGGATCCGCGCCGGCTCGCCACCGAGGGACTGCGGCGGCTCACCGAGATGCCGCAGGTCGCCGAGCTGAACGAGCAGGTCCGGGGCGAGCTTCTCGACGCCGGTAAGCGCGCGGTGGCCGCCGCGGCCGACCGGCGGATCGGCGAGTTCGCGGACACCCTGCGGGAGCGCACCCTGAGCGTCGGCAAGCCGAAGGAGGCCGAACCGGACGAGGAGGAGGACGAGGAGCCGTACGACGCGGAGGAACCGGAGGAGGCGGACGAGGAGGAGGAGCCCGAGGAGGCGGACGAGGAGGAGCCCGAGGGAGAGGAGCCCGAGGAGGCCGAGGCCGAGGAGGCACCGCAGCGCGAGCGCGCACCGCGCCGCCGCCGGACTGCCGCCGCCACCGACGAACGACCGAGCTCCCGCGCCTCCCGGGCGGCACCCAAGGCCGCGTCGAGGTCCTCCGCCGAGCGCAAGCCCGCCAAGAAGTCCGCAGCTCCGGCGAAGAAGACCGCCCCGGCCGCGAAGAAGTCCCCCTCGAAGACGGCCCCGCCTGCCAAGCGGTCGTCGACCCGCTCGACCCCGTCGAAGGCCACCGCCGGCAGGGCCCCGGGCAAGAAGGCGGCCGCGCCCGCGAAGAAGACTGCAGCGAAGAAGACCGCAGCGAAGAAGACCGCGGCCAACAAGACGGCCGCCTCATCCTCCACGCGGCCCTCCCGGCGGAGGTAGGTCATGGCCAGGACGGAAGAGAAGCCCCCCGAGGTATCGGGTGTCGATCGGCTCAAGGAAGAAGCCGTCCACTACCTGGGCGCCCAGGTGGAGCACCTGGTCGGGAAGGCCGGCGACAAGGTGGCCGACATCGCCGGCCAGCTGGGCGAGGTGGCGGAGAACGGCGGCGTGTTGCCCAAAGTGGGCGCCCGGGTTCTGCAGGGCGACTCACCGGCCGCGGCGTTCCTCGGTGAGAAGGCGAAGAGCATCAAGGACGACGTCGTCGACAAGGTCAAGGGAGCCTTCGGCAGGGGAAAGGCCGGACGCAAGGCCGGCAAGAAGGTCATGAACATCGTCGAGACGCTCGACGTCGGCGTGCCGGTACGGACCGCGTACGACCACTGGACCCAGTACGAGGACTTCAGCGGCTTCGCCAAGGGTGTCCAGGACGTCTCGCAGGGCGACGAGGTGACCACCGACTGGAAGGTCAAGGTCGGACCGTCCAAGCGCAGCTTCAAGGCGACGGTCCAGGAGCAGATTCCGGACGAGCGAATCGTCTGGTCCTCGTCGGGGGCCAAGGGCAGCACCCGCGGGGCCGTGAGTTTCCACGAGATCACTCCGACCCTGACGCGCATCGTGCTGGTCGTCGAGTACTACCCCTCGGGCCTGTTCGAGAAGACCGGGAACATCTGGCGCGCCCAGGGCCGCCGCCTGCGGCTGGACTTCAAGAACTTCCAGCGGCACGTCTCCCTCACCAACGACGAGGCCGAGGGGTGGCGCGGCGAGATCCGCGACGGCGAGGTCGTCCGCACCCACGACGAAGCCGTGGAGGAGGAACAGGCGGCCGAGAACGAGCACCAGGACGAGGAACCCGAAGGCGAGGACTACGAGGACTACGGGGACGAGGAACCGGAGGAGGGCGAGGAGTACGACGGTGCGGAGGCCGAGGACGAAGCGTACGACGCGGAGGAGCCCGAGGACGAGGAGTACGAGGACGCCGGAGCCGACGAGGAGGAGTTCGAGGAGAACGAGGACGAGCCCGAGTATGCGGACGAGGCCGAGGACGAGGCCGAGGACGAATACGAGGACGAGGACGAGGACGAATACGAGGAGGAGCGCGGCCCGCGGACACGATGAATGAATGGCGCCAAATCGGGCAACCGCAGGGTGACGCACCGATCCGGAACAGGAGAACGCCATGAGTGCGGGCAAGAAGATCAAGCACACCGCAGAGACAGTCGAGGGCAAGGTCAAGGAGGCGACCGGGAAGGCCGTGGGAAACGAGAGTCTCGTCGTCAAGGGCAAGGCCAAGCAGGCCAAGGGCGACATGGCCCAGGCCGGCCAGAAGGCCAAGGACGCTCTGAAGCACTAGCGGCGTACCTCATGGGGCCTGGGCGGTTTGTTCCGTTGCGTCGAACCGGTGGTCGGCACCCCGTGCGGGTGTCGGCACCGGGAGGAGGTGGAACGGGTACCCCGGGTGGCCCGGTCTGTGGCCCCTGACCGGCCATGAAAGGTCCCGCATGACTCCTGCCAACGAGACCGCCGTCACCTTGGAGGTGAACGGCGAAGGCCACGACCTGCGGCTGGACAACCGGTGCACGCTGCTGGACGTGCTGCGCGAGCGGCTGACGCTGACCGGCGCCAAGAAGGGCTGCGACCACGGGCAGTGCGGGGCCTGCACGGTGCTGCTGGACGGCCGCCGTGTGAACAGCTGCCTGGTACTCGCCGTCACGGTCGACGGCTGCGCGGTGACCACCGTCGAGGGCCTCGCCCCCGACGGTGGACTGCACCCGCTGCAACAGGCCTTCCTGGACCACGACGCCTTCCAGTGCGGGTTCTGCACTCCAGGCCAACTCTGCTCCGCCGCAGGGCTGCTCGCCGAGGCGAAGGCCGGCGGGGAGGCCCTGCGGGAGTCTGCGGTCAGGGAGGGGATGAGCGGCAACATCTGCCGCTGCGGCGCGTACCCCCATATCGTGCGGGCCGTCCTGGAGGCGGCGCGGTGAGGGAGTTCGCCTACGTCCGGCCGACCGGTCCGGAGGAAGCCGTCCGGCTTCGTCTCGACGGCACCGAAGTCCGCTACCTGGCCGGCGGCACCAACCTGGTCGACCTGATGAAGCTCGGCGTGGAACAACCGCGCCTGGTGGTCGACCTCGGCCGGATGCCGTTCGGCGACGTCACGCCGACCCCCGACGGTGGCCTGCGCATCGGCGCCCTGGTGTCCAACGCCGACCTCGCAGCGAATCCGCGGGTGCGCGCCGCGTACCCGCTCCTGTGCCAGGCACTTCTCTCCGGTGCGTCCGGACAGTTGCGCAACCGTGCGACCACCGCGGGCAATCTGTTGCAGCGCACCCGCTGTCTCTACTTCCAGGACGTCACGAAGCCGTGCAACAAGCGCCGTCCCGGCAGCGGCTGCCCTGCCCGCGAAGGCGTGCACCGCGACCTTGCGGTGCTGGGCGCGTCCGAGCACTGCATCGCCACCCATCCCTCGGACCTCGCGGTCGCACTCGCCGCGGTCGACGCCGCCGTGGAACTGCTCGGGCCGGACGGCCCGCGGACCCTGCCCGTCACCGACCTGCACCGGCTGCCGGGCGACCGGCCGCACGAGGAACACCGACTGCTGCCCGGTGAGTTGATCACAGCCGTCACGCTCCCTCCCCCGGTGCCGGACGCGGCGTCCGCCTATCGAAAGGTCCGCGACCGTGCCTCGTTCGCTTTCGCGCTGGCCTCGGCCGCGGGCGTTCTCGCCGTACGCGCGGGTCGGGTCACGCACGTGACGCTTGCTCTCGGCGGGCTGGCGCCGAAGCCGTGGCGCGCCCGTGTCGCCGAGCAGCGGCTGACCGGAGCGGTCGCCGACGAGGCGGCGTTCACCGCGGCGGTGGAGGGCGAACTCTCGGCCGCCCGGCCGCTGCGCGACAACGCCTACAAGATCCCACTGGCCCGCAACCTGACGGTCCGACTGCTGTGCGACCTCGCCGCGAGGGGGGAGTCACGATGAGTGGCCACGCCCGGTTGGAGGGCCGGGACAAGGTCACCGGCTCCGCCCGGTACGCCGACGACCAGCGGCCGGTCGACTGCCTGTACGCCTGCCCGGTGCCGGCCACCGTCGCCCGTGGCGCCGTCGCCGCGATCAACAGCTCGCCGGCCCTCGCCGACCGGCGAGTGGTGGCGGTGCTGACCCACCTGGGCGCCCCGAAGCTCCAGGCGGTGGAGGACCCGACGCTGGCGGTCCTCCAGTCGGCCGCCGTCGCCCACCGGGGGCAGTACGTGGCGCTGGTCGTCGCCGAGACCCTCGAAGCCGCCGAGCAGGGCGCGTCCGACGTCAGGGTGACGTACACCGCGGAACCGCACGACGTCGTGCTGGCGGACGACCATCCGGGGATCTACGCCCCGGAGGTGGCCAACGGCGGCTACCCGGCCGACCGCGCAAGAGGCGACTTCGCCGCCGCCTGGGCCGCCTCCGAGGTACGGATCGACGCCACCTACCGGATCTCGCCGCTGCACAATCACCCGATGGAGCCGCACGCCGCAACGGCCTGGTGGGAGGACGGACGACTCGTCGTCCACGACTCCAGCCAGGGCACCGCCGAGGTCCAGAAGACCCTCGCCGCACTGTTCGGGCTGGACCGCGCGCAGGTGCTGGCGGTGAGCGAGCACGTCGGCGGCGGCTTCGGCTGCAAGGGCACCCCCCGGCCCCATGTGGTGCTGGCCGCGATGGCCGCTCGGGTGGTGCGCCGGCCGGTGCGGCTCGCCCTGCCACGCGCACAGCTCGCCGCCGTCGTGGGCCATCGCGCGCCGACCGTGCAACGGGTACGGCTGGCGGCCGGGCGCGACGGGCGGATCACCGGGCTCGCCCAGGAGATCCTGACCCGCTGCTCGACGCTGAAGGAGTTCGTGGAACAGGCCGCGGTGCCGGCTCGGGTGATGTACGGCTCCTCCAGTTCGCTGACCACCCACCGCGTGGTGCGGCAGGACGTGCCGGCGCCGTCCTGGATGCGTGCCCCCGGTGAGGCACCCGGCATGTTCGCCCTGGAGTCGGCGATGGACGAACTGGCCCTGGCGTGCGGCATCGATCCGGTGGAGCTGCGACTTCGGAACGAGCCCGACACCGAACCGGACAGCGGCCGGCCCTTCTCCAGCCGGCATCTGGCCGATTGCCTGCGCGAGGGTGCCCGCCGCTTCGGGTGGGAGCGGCGTGGCACCGCGGGTCGCGTCGAGGGCCGGCTGCTGGTGGGGACGGGAGTGGCGGCCTCCACGTACCCGGTGCTGATCAGCCCGGCCGCCGCCGAAGTACGGGCGGCCGCGGACGGAACCTTCGTGGTGCGGGTCAACGCCACCGACATCGGGACGGGTGCCCGGACCGTGCTGGCGGTGATCGCCGCCGAGGTGCTGGCGGTACCGGTGGACCGCCTCGGGATCGAGATCGGGCGCAGCGACCTGCCGCACGGCGGGGTGGCGGGCGGCTCCAGCGGCACGTCGTCCTGGGGGTGGGCGGTCCACGCGGCTGCGTCCGAGCTGGCCCGGCAACTCGCGGCGGGTGTCCCGGTACCAGCGGAGGGCCTGTCGGCGAGCGCCGACACCGGGGAGCTCGTCCGGCAGGGCACCGACTACGCCCGGCACGCGTTCGGTGCGCAGTTCGCCGAGGTGCAGGTCGATCGGGACACGGGCGAGGTGCGACTGCGGCGGCTGCTCGGGGTGTTCGCGGCGGGGCGGATCCTGAACCCGCGCACGGCCCGGTCCCAGCTGCTCGGTGGCATGGTCATGGGGGCGTCGATGGCGTTGCTGGAGGAGTCGACGATGGACCCGCGGTTCGGTGACCATGCGGAGCGGGACCTCGCCTCGTACCACGTCGCGGTGAATGCCGACGTCCCGGATGTGCAGGCCTACTGGATCGAGGAGGACGACCGGCACGTCAGTCCGATGGGTTCGAAGGGCATCGGCGAGCTCGGCATCGTCGGCACGGCCGCGGCGATCGCCAACGCGGTGCATCAGGCAACCGGAGTACGGGTGAGGGAGCTCCCGATCGGGGCGCGCACCCTGCTCGGGCAGGTGGGTGGACATTGAGCCCACCGGCCGGTCCTCCACGGCCGTTTCGCAAATAGACCTCTGGACCCAATTGGTTTGTCATGCAGGGCCTTGTGGCCATGACGACCCACCCTGCCCCGTCCCCGGGCGACCCCCGCCCTCTCCGGGTCCTGGAGAAGGCCGGGCTGGTCACGATCGACAAGGGTTACGAGGGAAACGCGCCCGCACCTGGAACAGGTCGTCGGGTTCACTGCCGATATGACGATTCACCCTTGTAGGTACGGTTTCTGTACATACCAGCTTTGCCGTGGCCAGTTCGTGCTGTCATAGCTCTGCCAGATCCCCCGGCACGTATCGCATTTTCGCGGGAAGGCAGGAAGATGGGCAGATCCACGTTCGCGGCCACGGCGACGGCCGTCGTACTGACGGCTTCGGGGTTGCTCGCCGCAGCAGGGAGCCCGGCCCACGCCGAGGCGGGGCAGGACAACATCGGCATGTACAAGCAGGAGAAGACCCAGTGGTGCTGGGTGGCCTCCGGGTTGACGATCGCCAAGTTCCAGGGCTACGGCAGTACGCAGACGGACTTCTGCAACCGGGCCCAGCCCACCTACGGTTGCAACAACCAGCCCGCCACGCTCGGCGACATGGCCAAGGGCTGGACCAGCCTCGGCATGACCCACTCCGGTTCGGGCCTGGAGAGTGCGGCCACGTTCAATCAGGTCTACACCGACGTCAAGGCGGCCCGGCCGGTCGCCGCCCGCATCGGGTGGACGTCCGGCGGTGGCCACATGAACGTCGTCTACGGCTTCGACACGTCGAACAACACCATCGGCGTCGCCGACCCGTGGCCGGACACCGCCACCTACACGTGGTGGAACTACAACGACTACGTCAGCAACAGCTCGTTCAAGTGGACCCACTCCCGGATCGGCATCTCCCGTTAAGGCAGGCGGCATGCACGACACACGCACCTCCAGCAAGCGGGCGGCCTCCCGCCGCGCCCGCCTGACCACCGTCCTGGTGCTGAGCGCATCCGCGCTCCTGTCCGTCGCCGGCCCCGCCCGTGCGACCGCGCCCACGGACCCGCTCCCGGCGGACATCCCGGACTACCGGGCCGCCCTCGACCTGGTGAAGTCGGCCGACGTCCGCAACACCGTCTGCCGGTTCCTCAGCGTTCCGGTGCCCCAGGGGGACGGGGCCGGGACGCCGCAGCCGATCCCCGACAAGGCCGACCCCTGCGAGGGCATGCCGGCCTTCACCGTCAACGACCCGTTGGCCCTGAACGAGATCACCCCCGGCTTCGTCGCGGGGACGTCGCTGCCGATCGCCACCGAGGCGGTCAAGCTGAGTCACCTGGTCTCGGCGCTGAACGCCCCGGTCAACGGGCGGAACGCCACCGTCATGCTCGCCCCCACGCAGGGTGGCGGCTGGCACTTGGCGGCCGTGCGCGAGGGCGACAGCGACGCGACGTACGCGGGCAAGGCCACGGTGGGGACTCTGGTGTTCACCGAGCCGCAGATCCGCGGCTGGTACCAGCTGAGGCTCACCACGGTCGAACCGCTCAACGACCAGGCGCGGCAGGGCCTGGACGGCCGGTCGTCGGTCTCGCTGAGTGACTACCAGAAGCTGGTCAAGGCCCGCTACGCCGACAAGCTGCCCGGCTCGGAGTACGACACCGCGGGCATGTCCAGCGGCTACGGTGCTGCGACGAAGACGGAGGACGCCTCCTCCACGACACCCGTGCTCG
The DNA here is from genome assembly GCF_040655255.1 of Kitasatospora sp. NPDC050463. Lineage (NCBI taxonomy): Bacteria > Bacillati > Actinomycetota > Actinomycetes > Kitasatosporales > Streptomycetaceae > Kitasatospora > Kitasatospora sp. NPDC050463. The sequence continues at coordinate 76,869 of NZ_JBFAJO010000024.1, read as the reverse complement.
TCGGCGGTTCGAGTGCGGCCCTCGCGCTCGCGGGCGGTGCCTTCGCCCTCCGCCGCCGGCGTAACACCACCGGCTGAACCCGGCCCCCGCACCCCCGCCTCCGGCCGTCGGCCAGGGGCGGGGCGCAGCCGTTTCCCCACCGCGTCGCCATCGGTGATGATGCGTCGGCACGGATGGTGTTGCACTCGGAGCACCGGGGCGTGGAGAACCTCATGGTCCTGGACACGTGCCGGTACTGATTTCCCCCCACGGAACCGACGGGCCGTCACGAGCCGGGTCGGACGACTGCGTCGAAGCCCTGATGCGGCTCGGTAAACAGTTTGCCGCCCTATCGGGCGTGTGCCACTGTTCGGCCTGGATCGGCAGTCGGTCGATGGTGGCGATGCCGGTCGCCTCTCAGCGAATCCGTTGAAGAGACTTGGGAATCACGAGGATCGGTGCCATGGGGAACCAGTACGAAGACGAGTGCCGCCGAGCGTTGGCCGCAGAGCAGGCGAAGAGTCTTGCCGAGACCAACCACTGGGAGCATGTGGACCGGGATCAGGTCCACCAGGACTGGGATGTGCTGTACCGGGAGATTGCGGCCTGCCTGGACGGCTCACTGCCCGGGGATCGACACGTTCAGGAGCTCGTTCACAGGCACTTCGACATAGTGTGCCGATTCTACGTCCCTACCGGGAAGGCTTACGCCGGCATGGCGCTCTTCTATGCGGAAGACGATGCCATGAGGGCGTTCCACGATTCCTACCATCCTCGGCTGGTGGAATTCCTGGGTGCGGCCATGAACGTATTCGCTGAACGGGGAGTCGGTTTCGTTCCGTCGCTGGTTCCGCCCGCCCTCGACCGGACCCGGGAGTAGCCCGAGGTCGCGGGCGCTCGGGCACCTCCGGAGCCACGGTGCGGCCGCCGCCGACACCCGTCGCGATCAGTGCGCCGCGCCCTCCCAGCCCTCCCCGCACGGCCCTCCATCGAGGGCTTCGGCCAGGTCGACCTCGCTGCCGTCCGGGGCGACCAGCGGCAGGTACGGGCGGGCGATCTCGACGCTCGCCCGAGGCACGTAGTGGAAGATGAGCGAACGACGGAAGCGGTCCGCGGTGGTGTTGGGCAAGGACCCGTGGACGGTGCTGCCGTGGAAGAACAGGACGTCGCCCGCCCGCATGTCGGTCTGGACGGCGGACAGACCCTCCGGCGGGCGGACGAGTCCGCGGGTGAAGGATTCCGCCGGGTCGGCCTCCTCGGGGCAGACCACCTCCAGGGTGTGGCTGCCGGGAACCACGCCCAGTCCTCCGTTCGTCGCGTCACAGTGGTCGATCGCGATCCACGCCGCGACGCAGGTCTCGGGGTGAGCGCGAAGGAAGTAGTTGTCCTGGTGCATCGCCTGGCCGCGTGCGCCCGGGGGCTTGAAGTAGAACATCGACTGGGCTCCGTACACGGGGCCCACCAGAGCTGTGACCACGTCGAGGACGCGCGCGTCGGTCATGAGCGTGCGGGCGACGCGGCCGATCTCCAGGTCCGGACGGCGATGCGGGTTCATGAAGCGCGGGTACCGGGCGAGGATGTCGTCGGCCGGTACCTCGTCCACGGCACCGACCGCTCGGCGGTCCGTCTCGACCTGGACCATGAACGCCGCCCGGACCGTCTCGACCTCGGCGTCGGACAACAGGCCGTCGACCTGGATCACGCCGTCACGCTGATAGCGTTCGCGCAGGGCGTCGGTGTCTTCGGGCGCGAGCGAGAGTGCGCTGGTAGTCATGGGTACATCGTCGTGTTCACGAGCAGGTAAGGGCATGGCAGAACCGGTCGACGGCATGGACGATCCTGTCGCAACCCCACCCCGCGCAGCGGTGACCATCGCGTCCGCACATGATCGCGTCGTGTGCGGAGAGCTGGACGAGGGCCGCACGTACCGCACCGTGCGATCAGGGGGTACGACCGACTGGGTCCTGTTCGTCACCCTGGCGGGGCGCGGCAGGTTCCGACTGCCCGGTCACCCCGACCTCCTCGCCGGACCCGATCTCATCACGGCCGTCGAACCCGGCACTCCCCACGACTACGGCACCGACCACGAAGCCCGCGGGTGGTCTCTCCGGTGGGCGCACCTGAACCCGCGCCCCGACTGGCTGTCCCTGCTCGACTGGCCCACCGCTGCCCCCGGCATCCGTCAGGTGGAAGTGGACGACACCGTGCGGACCCGCGTCGTCCAGGCACTCGATCGCGCCATCTCCGCCCGGCGCGCAGGCCTTCGCCGCAGCACTCTCTTCGCCATGAACGCCGTCGAGGAGGCACTGCTGTGGTGCGACACGCGCAACCCGGGCGGGACGGTCCTCGATCCGAGGCTCCTGACCGTTCTGGAACACGTCGGCAACACCATCGAAGAGCCGCACACGGTCGACTCGCTGGCCCGGATCGGTGGGCTGTCGCCGTCCCGCCTCGCCCACCTCGCCTCGGCGCAGCTCGGCACCGGCCTGATGTCCTACGTGGACCGTCGGCGGATGGACCTGGCCCGTCAACTGCTCATGGTGACCGACCTGCCCGTGGCCACGATCGCCGCCCGAACCGGCTTCACCGACCCGCTGTACTTCTCCCGACGGTTCCGCGTCGCCACCTCGCTGTCCCCCACCGCCTTCCGAGCCCGTGAGCAGGGGAGGACGGAGGAGCGAGGGGCCGAGGAGGATCCCCCGCGCACCGGGTCATGACCTGGGAGGACGTACCGGTGTCCGGCCGGCCCGGCCCGCCCGGCCGGGCCATGGGAAGGGATGCCGGCCCTGGAAGGTCGGGTGCTCGGGGCCGCTGCCGTGCGGTGTCGGGTCCGGCGGTCCGGCTCCCCGCCCCGGCGGTCGGGATGCGGCCCGACCGGGCGGGGGGCAGGGTCGAGGTATGAGCGGAGTGGTCGTGCTGGTCGAGCTGGAGTCGTCCACGGAGGTGCTGGACGCGGGGGAGGTCGATGTGGGCGCCCGGATTCGCTGGGTGCACGCGGCGCCGGCCGACCCGGACGTGCCGGACGACCCGGGGCCGGTCACGTTCTGCGGGATCGACACCGGGGACCTCGAACGGGAGAGCTATCAGCCGTCCGGGCCGGGGGAGCCCTGGTACCCGCCGTCCCAGCGCACGCGACGGTGCCGGGAGTGCGAGGCCGCGCTCAGGGCACTCTGAGCGCGGCGCGCGACCTGGGCGCGACCGTCCGCCGGGCCTCGGCCCGGCCGCCCGCCCGCCCGGCGGGGCTCCCCGGTCAGGCCTCCCGGTCAGACCTTGCCGGGCCCGGCCGTGCCTTGCGGTCGGACCGGAAGGCCACGGTTCGGTGCCCCGCAGGGCCACTGCGGATGCCCCGAAGGGCGGCTGCCCCGGACCCGAAAGGGCGGATCGGCGGGCCGACGCCCGAGGGGAGGAGCCGCCGGGGGTTCAGGGCGTGGGGTCGACGATGTGGCCGTCGCGGAGTTCGATGACGTGATCGGCGAGTTCCATGAGGGTGGGGTCGTGGGTGGCGACGAGGGCCGTGACGCCTTCACTGCGAACGACGGCGCGGAGCAGTTCCATGATGGAGCGGCCGGTCTCGGAGTCGAGTTGACCGGTGGGTTCGTCGGCGATGATGAGGTCGGGGCGGTTGGCGAGGGCGCGGGCGATGGCGACGCGTTGCTGCTGGCCGCCGGAGAGCTCGGCGGGGCGCTGGTTGGCGTGGTCGGCGAGGCCGACGAGGGCGAGAAGGGTGCGGGCGCGCTCCTCGCGTTCGGCGGCGGGCGTGTTGCACAGGCGCATCGGGATGCCGACGTTCTCGGTGGCGGTGAGGACGGGGATCAGGCCGAAGGACTGGAAGACGAAGCCGATGCGGTCGCGGCGCAGGGCGAGCCGGCCGTTCTCGTCGAGGCGGTCGAGGTCGGTGCCGTCGAGGGTGATGGTGCCGCCGGTGGGGGTGTCGAGGCCACCGACGAGGTTGAGGAGGGTGGTCTTTCCGGAGCCGGAGCGGCCTTTGAGGGCGGTGAGTTCGCCGCGGCGGGCGCTGAAGGAGACGCCCCGCAGTGCGTGCACGGTGCGGTCGCCGGTGCCGAAGCTGTGGGTGAGGTCGGTGACGGTGACCATGTCGGTGGTGACGGTGGCGGCCGATTGCTGCGTCATAAGGCGTCCCCCTGGATGTTCCTCGACTGAAGTGAAGTACTCATGACGGGCGATGATATTGAGGAGTACATGGCATATTGAGCGGTCATTGAACCGCCCTGCGCCGCCGAGGCGTTGACCATGCATCGGCGGTGCGGATCCACTGAGCTGCTAACGCGGAGAATTTGCTCACTAGTTACATGATTCGCGCAAGTCCCTTCCGTTCGAAGAGCGAATCTGACAGCATCGTCCGCTATCCGGTGATCAAGCGCCGGTGGTCACCGTAGCGGTGCGTGACAGGCGTCCATCCCGTGGCAGGAGTGCACGGACGGAGAAGCCGGACGCGACCGGGATGTACCGGGGGAGGAAAAGGATGCTCGGCTTTGTCGTGCGCCGTCTGCGCGGGCGACTGCCGTTGGCCACCGCCGTCCTGCTCACGGTGTTGATCACCACGGCGGTGCTCACCGCACTGGTGGCGTTCAATCGCACCGTGGGGGAGGCGGGGCTTCGGCAGTCGCTCCAGGGGCCGGGCCAGGCCCGGACCGTCGTCCTGGTCAAGGCCGAACACGGCCTGGACAAGCGGGCCGCGGACGACACGGCCGTCGCCGCCTATGCCGGCCGGCTCTTCGGTGACCTGCCCGCGCACAGCGAGAGCCTGGCCCGCAGCCGCTCCTACGGTCTCCCGGCCGAGGCTGCCGGTGGTGCCGCCGCCGGTGGTGCCGCCGCCGGTGCGGTCGCCCCTGGTGCCGGAGCCCCCGCTGCCGGAGCCGCCGCTGCCCAGGCGGCAGGAAGGCCGACCGATCTCACCGTGCTCGCGGCGCTCGACCACGACCGTGTCACCCTCCTGGCCGGATCGTGGCCCGCCGGCGGGTCCGCGGCCTCGGCCGGAGCGGGGCCGGTGCAGGTCGCCGTTCCGCAGGCCGCGCTGGTCCGGTTGGGGCTGAGCGCCGAGGCGTTGCCCGCCGAGGTCCGGTTGGACGACCGGCTGAGCGGTGCGCCGCTCACCGTCCGGGTCACGGGTGTCTACCGTGCCGCCGACCCCGCCGATCCGTACTGGCGGCTGGATCCGGTGGGTGGCCACGAGATCCTGGTCGGTGGCTTCACCACCTACGGCCCGCTGCTGGTCGACGACACCGCCTTCACCACGGCGGGCGTCCCGCAGAACGGCCGGAGCTGGTTGCTCCGGGCGGACTTCACCTCGGTCCGTGCCACCGAGGCCACCGCCCTGCGGGACCGGGCCGCCGGCCTGGCCGGGGAGCTGGGCAACTCCTCGGGCCTCCAGGTCTCGACCGAACTGCCGGTGCTCCTGCAGGAGCTGGAGTCCAGTGCCCTGGTCGCCCGGTCGACCCTGCTGATCGGCGCCCTGCAACTGGTGGTGCTCGCCGGCGCCGTGCTGCTGCTGGTGGTCCATCTGATGGCAGCCCGGCAGGTGGGTGAGAACGCCCTGCTGGCCGCGCGGGGTGCGTCCGGGGTGCGTCTGGGGGTGTTCACGGCTGCCGAGTCCCTGCTGCTGGCCCTTCCGGCGGCGGTGCTCGCGCCGTTGCTCACGCCGCTTCTGCTGCGGGCGCTCGCGGGGTTCGGGCCGTTGTCCCGGGTGCCGTTGGACACCGGGCTGAGCTGGACGCTGTGGCCGGTCGCGGCGGCCTGTGCCCTCGCCTGTGTCGTGTTGACCACCGCGCCCGCCCTGCTGCGTGGCGCCGGTGGTGCGGTGCTGCGCCGGGCGGGGCGGCGTCAGGCGCTCGTGGCGGGGGCGGTGCGTTCGGGCGCGGACCTCGCGGTGGTCGCTCTGGCAGCGCTCGGCTACTACCAACTGTCGCAGTACAGCGGCGGGTTGTCGGCGGACTCGGCCGGGCGGCTGGGCCTTGACCCGGTGTTGATCGCCGCTCCGACCTTGGCGTTGTGCGCGGGGACGCTGTTGGTGCTGCGGCTGTTGCCGTTCGCGGCCCGGCTGGGCGGCAGGTTGGCCGCGCGGCGGCGTGGTCTGGTGCCGGCGTTGGCGGGTTGGCAGTTGGCCCGTCGGCCGGGGCGGGCGACCGGGCCGGTGCTGTTGCTGGTGTTGGCGGTCTCGACGGGGGTGTTGGCGCTCGGTCAGCACTCCAGTTGGGAGGGTTCGCAGCGCGACCAGGCGGACTTCGTGACGGCGGGTGGTCTGCGGATCGTCGGTTCGACGACGGCGTCGATGGGGCAGGGCGGCCGGTACGGGGCGCTGCCGGGTGGTGACCGGTTGATACCGGTGGTCCGGCAGGAGAGCTCGCTGCCGAACGGTGCGGCCGGGCAGTTGCTGGCGCTGGATGTCGCGGGGTTCGCCGACCGGGTGCCGGTACGGGCGGATCTGCTCGACGGGCAGCGACCTCGGGAGGTGTTCGCGCCGCTGGCCGAGCCCGCGCCCACCGGCGTCCAGGCCGGGCTGCCGCTGCCGGGCCGGCCCCGGCGGATCGACGTCGACCTCACCAACGCGCCGGCCGAGGTGTCCGATGCCCACCCGGAGGTGTGGCTGTTGCTGCGCGACCGGTTCGGCAGCACGTTCCGTGCCCCGCTGACCGGTGTCCCCAACCAGGGCGATGCCGTGGCCACCGCCGATCTCGCGGCGCTCACCGGCGTGCCGGTCGGCTCCGCCGCCGCCCCGCTCACGCTGGCCGGACTGGTCGTCGTGTTCGGTACGGACCGCACCCCCGCGCTCCTCGGCGATCTGACCCTCCGGGGGGTCCGCGTCTCCGACAGCGCAACCGGGCCGGCCACTCCCGTCACCGCGCCGGGCGGCCTCGGCTGGAGCACCGTCGCCCCCGCGGGTGCGGAGACGTCGGCGTCCACCGTCGTTCCCCCCGGAGCGGGCGAGCAACAGCTGGTCAAGATCCACTACCAGAAGGGGCGCGGTGGCGTCGACAGCGTTCAGGTCAACGTCGCCCCCGCCGGCGCCCCGGTCCCGAGCGGCGTCTCCGGGGTCGCCACGCACGCCTACCTGACCGCCGTCGGAGCGGCGGTCGGCGACATCATCAAGGTGCCGTTCGCCGGCGCCGTCCTCCAGGTCAAGGTCACCGGTGTGGTCGAGGCCCTGCCCGTGGCCGGGGACACGGCGATCGTCCTCGACCTCGCCACCACCGGGCGGCTGCTCGCCACCTCGGGCCGCCAGCTGCCGGCCACCTCCGAGTGGTGGCTGCCCGCCACCGGGCCGGGGGACGAGGCGCCCGCCGCGGCCGCCGCCAAGCTGCGCGCGGAACCGGGCGGCCAGCAACTGCTGCTGCGTGACGAGGTGGCGGCCGATCTGCTCGCCGACCCGCTCAGCGCCGCCCCGCAGAGTGCGCTCGCCGCGATCGCCCTGGTCAGCACCGTCCTGGCCGCAATCGGCTTCGCCGCCGCCTCGGCGGCCTCCGCCCGCGAACGCGCCGGGGAGTTCACCGTACTGCTCGCGCTCGGCACGCCACGGCGGTGGCTGCGATGGACGGTCGCCGCCGAGCAGAGCGTCCTGGTCGGTCTCGGCAGCCTCGTCGGGCTGGCCCTGGGCGGCCTGATCGTCCATCTGATCGTGCCGCTCGTGGTGCTCACCCCGGCCGCCCGCCGCCCGGTGCCCGAGCTCCTGGTCGACCTGCCGCTCGGCCGGGCCGTGCTGCTCGCGGCCGCGATCACCGCCGTTGCCCTGCTGTCGGCCGCCCTCAGCGGGCGCCGCCGTCGAGACGTGGCCGACCGGCTGCGGCACGTGGAGGAGATGTGAGCACCCCGGCCGGCACCGGCACGCCCGGCAGCACCGGTACCACTCCCAGCCCCGGCGGCGCCGACCGGGGCGCCGGACACCGGCCCGCGCCCTGGGTGCGGACCAGGCTGCGCTCGGCGCCGCTGGCCGCCGCGCTCATGGCGCTGCTCGCCTTCGGCACCGTCTTCCTGGCCGCCGCCTTCCCCCGCGCCGTCGACCGGGGAACGGACGACGCGCTGCGCGAGTACCTGAAGGACCGCGGCCCGTCCTGGACCAGCATGCTGGCCACCTCCAGCCACCGCCTCGGCGAGGCCGACCTCGACCAGGTGGCGCAGAAGCTCACCTCGTACCCGAAGGAGACGTTCAGGATCGCCGCGAGCGGCCCGGTGTACGGAACGCGCGGCAACAAGCCGCGCAAGATGTGGAACCCCGGCTTCGCCACCCTCGGCGAGGCGAAGCCCGTGCTCGACCTGCTCTCCTTGCACGGCATCACCGACCGCGCCACCCTGGCGGAAGGCCGCTGGCCCGCCCCGCCGGAGCCTGACCAGGGCGGCGTCAAGCCGGTCGCGATCGCGCTCAGCAAGAGCGCCGCCGACACCATCCGGATCCACCTGGGCGACATCATCGACGGTGGGACCGCCCCCTCCGGCGGCCGGTTCCAGGCCGAGGTGGTCGGCCTCTACACGGCCGACGACCCGAGCGACCGGTACTGGTACGACCTGCCGTGCCCCGAGCGGGCCTGTGTGGAGGGCGCCAAGGAGCAGTTCTGGCACACCGCCGGCGTGGTCTCGCCCGGGGCGATCGACTCGATCGGCCCGTGGGGAGGCGGCGCGACCGACTTCTGGCGGCTGCCCGTCGACATCAGCGCCCTGCGCGCCGACCAGCTGGACCGGAGCGGCAAGGAGATCTCCTCCTACGTCGCCGGCCCCACCGCCACGCGGCTGTCCGTCGTCACCGGCCGCGAGGACCTGCGCATCGGCTCGGAGCTGCCGCAGCTGTTCCAGCAGGCCATCGCTCGGCACGATGCGGCCGCCCCGTTGGCGGCGGTCGGTCCGGCCGGGCTGGCCGGTGTCGCCGCGGTGGTGCTCTGTCTGGCGGCGGGTCTGACCGGGGACCGGCGGGTCGGCGAACTCCGGTTGCTCCAGGCCCGTGGCGGGTCGCGGGGCGGGGTGTTGCGGCGGCTGCTCGGCGAGGGCGCGGTGACGGTGTTGCCCGCCGGGGTGCTGGCGGCGGCCTTGGCGCTGTGGCTGTTGCCGACGCCGCGCTGGTCGGGTTCGGTGCTGGCGGCGCTGGCCGTTCTGCTGCTCGCTCTGCTGGGATTTCCGGCCCGGGCGGCGCTGCTCTGGTCAGCGCCGCGTGCCCCGGGTTCGGGTGGGCGGCGTCGGTTGGTGGGCGAACTCGTCGTCCTGGCCGTCACGGTCGCGGCGGTGCTGGAGGTCCGGCGCCGGGGCGTCGTCCCGCCGGGGGAGGGGCTGGACCCGATGCTGGTGGCGGCTCCGCTGCTGCTGGCCCTGACGGGTGGCCTGGTCCTGGCGCGGCTCCAGCCGGTGCTGGTGGGTGCGCTCGCCCGGGTGGCCGGCCGGGGTACGGGACTGATCGGGTTCCTCGGTCTGGCCCGGGCGGCGCGGGGGACCGGCGGCCGGCCGCGCCCGTCCGTGCTGCCGCTGCTCGCGCTGATGCTCGCGGTGACCACGGCGGGTTTCGGAGCCACCGTCCTGGACGCCGTGGACCGTGACCGCGCGCACGCCGCCCGGAGCGCGGTCGGCGGTGACGCGGCCGTCGGGACACCGTCCGGTGTCGTCCTCCCGCCCGGCTTCCTCGCGGCGGCCGCCGCCCTGCCCGGGGTGAGGACGGCGACCGGCGTCTGGTGGGAGAACGAGGCGTTCCTCCTCGGCGCCGACAGCGGGCTCATCCGGGTCAGCACGTTGATCGTGGACCCGGTGGCGTACGCCGAGCTGTCCCGGACCGTCGGGCGCGGCGCGTTCGACCCGGCCGTCCTCGCGGGCGACGGCGGCGGGAGCGACAGCCCCGTGCCGGCGCTGTTCAGCACCGAACTCGCGAAGAAGATCACCGGCGGGAGCTACCGCCTGCGGATGCCCAACGGGAAGGAGCTCCTCGCGAAATCGGCCGGCACCGTCGACGGCACACCCGCGCTGGAGGAGACGACCCGACGATTCGTCGTGCTGCCGTCCGGCCCCGTGACCGCGAGCCTTCCCGAACTCGGGCAGGCCAACCTCTGGTTCGCCACCGGTGACATCGACGATCGGCAGCTGAAGGGGCTGGTGCGCGAGCTGGAACCGATGAGGATCGGCGGCGTCGCCCCGTCCACCACCGGCGTCGCCCCGTCCACCACCGGCGCGTCGGCAGGCGCCTCGCCGGCCGCCCCCTCGCCTGTCGCGTCCGGGCCGGCCCCGGCGGCCCAGGCCCCCGCGGACACCGATCCCGAAGCGGTACCGCCCGGGTACATGGTCCGGACCAGTGCCGCCCGGGCTGCCGAGCTCGCCACCGATCCGCTCCAGCTGTCGGCCGCGCGGCTGTTCTGGGCCGCGGTGATCGGCGCCGCCGGCTTCGCTCTGCTCGCCGTCCTGCTGACGCTGCTCCGGGCCGCCCCCGAACGGGTGGCCGTGCTGGCGCGGTTGCGCACGATGGGTCTGCGGCCCCGCCAGGGCCTGGCGCTGATCGTCGCCGAGACACTGCCGCAGACCTTCGCCGCGGCGGTCGGCGGAGGAGTGGTCGCGCTCGCCGCGGTCGCCCTGCTCGGTCCGGCGATCGACCTGTCCGCCCTGGTCGGCGCCCCGGTGCCGGCCGGCCTGCGACCTGCGGTGCTGCCGGTCCTGTTCCAGGTCCTCGGTCTGGCGGCGCTGGTCACGGCCGGTGTGCTGGTCGAGGCACTGATCTCCGGCCGACGCCAGATCAGTACCGAACTGCGGGCGGGGGAGCAGCGATGACCACAGCCCGGGCAGCGCGGCCGGTCCGGCCGGATAGGCCGGTTGGGCCGGCCGGCCCCGACGGACCCGGCCCGGCAGGCGGCGACGGCGCGCCCCACCGGGCAGCCGGCACGGCAATCGACTCGCGGCAACCGCGATCAGGAGCGCACCCAGGCGCAGCGGCGACAGGAGATCAGTGGTGAACGGTGGCCTCGAGGGCCGGGCGGTTGTCCAGGCTCCGACTCTTCAGGAGTTGCAGGACCGGGCGTTGGCGGCTGCGGCGCCGAGGGCGCATGCGGCGGATGCGGCGATCGTGTGTGAGCGGTTGGTGCGGATCTTCAGCGCCGAGGGTGTGGAGGTGCAGGCGCTCCAGGGACTGGAGTTGACGATCCGTCAGGGTGATCTGGTGGCGTTGGTGGGTGCGTCGGGCAGTGGCAAGTCGACGCTGTTGACGATTCTGGCGGGGCTGGACGTGCCGACGGCCGGGACGGCGACGGTCGCGGGCTGCGACCTGCTGGAGATGTCGGCCCGGGAACGGCTGCGCTACCGCCGAGAGGTGGCCGGGTTCATCTGGCAGCAGACCGCCCGCAACCTGCTGCCCTTCCTCACCGCCGCCGAGAACATCGCCCTGCCGATGCAACTGCGCGGCCGCGCCGGCGGCGCCGCCCGCTCCAGGCAGCAGGCGGCCCGGGTCGCCGAACTCCTGGAGGCCATGGAGCTGGGCGACCTCGCCCACCGCCGCCCGGCCGAACTCTCCGGAGGCCAGCAGCAACGCGTGGCCATCGCCGTGGGCATGGCCAACAACCCGCCCGTGCTGCTCGCCGACGAGCCCACCGGCGAACTCGACTCCGAGACCGCTGCCGGCATCTTCGCGGCCTTCCGCACCGTCAACCGCGAACTCGGCGCGACCGTCGTCATCGTCACCCACGACCCCATGGTCGCCGCCGAGGTCCGCCGCACCGTCGCCATCCGCGACGGCCGTACCAGCAGCGAGGTGCTGCGCCGGACGGTGACGGACGAGCACGGCGAGGAGTCGGTGAACGAGCGTGAGTACGTGATGCTCGACCGCACCGGCCGGGTGCAGCTGCCGGTCAAGTTCCTGGAGGCGCTGGGCATGGAACACCGGGTCGCCGTCGACCTGGGCGCCGACCACATCGCGGTGCGCCCGGACGACATCGCCGGCCACTGACGGGCGGGTGCCCGGCCCCACGGCACCGGGGCCGGGCGCGGTGGGATACTGAACCGGACGTTCCGGGCGAGAGGTGCCGCATGAGCAGCCGAGTGAGGGTGCTGAGGAAGCAGAACCGGCTGAGCCTGGAGGCGCTGGCGGCGCGGGTCGGGGTGACCAAGAGTTACCTCTCCAAGGTGGAGCGGGGGCTCAGCGATCCCTCCATCTCGACCGCCCTCAAGCTGGCGCACGCGCTGAAGGTCGACGTCGGCCGGCTGTTCTCGGAGGACGTGGAGCCGGAGCTGATCACGGTGGTCCGGGCCGGCGAGCGGACGCCGATGGCGGACGGCGCCGGCCCCGGCGCCCCGCACTACGAGGGCATCGCGACCGGCCTCAGCGGTAAGCGGATGGTGCCGTTCATGGTGTACCCGCCGGTCGAGCCGGGCGACTCGCCCTTCAAGTCCCATGCGGGCGAGGAGTTCTTCTTCGTCCACGCCGGGACGGTCGACCTGGAGTTTCCCGAACGGACGGTCGAGCTCGCCCCGGGGGACAGCGTCTACTTCAACTCGGCGCTGCCGCACCGCTGCCGGAGCACCGGCCCGGTGCCGGCCGCGGTCCTCGTGGTGATCCACGACGACCCGGCCGGCCCGTCGGAGCGGGTGCCCAGCCTGCCCTGACGGCGGGTCGGTCCAGCGCCGCGAGGAGTTCGGCGGGGCGGCGCGTGCGCGGCACCGGCCGGCCGCGAACGGGGGCACCGGACAGGCGATGATCTCCTCCAGGGTCGGCCCGGCCGTCTCAGGCGCCGCCCTCCGGGGCGAAGGTGTCGAGCGCGTCGCCGTGGCCGGCCCGCAGGGCACGGCGGGCGTAGTAGCCGAAGGAGGCCTGGCCGCGCTTGGGGGTGGAGATCCAGTCGTGGGCCTCGCGGGCCAGCAGGTCGGGGATCTCCCGGATCCGGCCGGCCGCCGAGGCCAGCAGCTGGAGTTCGGCGGCCCGCTCGAACAGCACGGCGAGGACGCAGGACTCCTCGACGCTGCCGGTGGCCACCAGCTGGCCGTGGTGGGCGAGGAGCAGAGCGCGCTTGTCGCCGAGCGCGGCCGTGATGATCTCGCCCTCCTCGTTGCCGACCGGGATTCCGGGCCACTTCTCCAGGAACGCGCAGTCGTCGTAGAGCGGGCAGAGGTCCATGTGCGAGACGACCAGTGGTGTCTCCAGCATCGACAGCGCGGAGATGTGCAGCGGATGGGTGTGGATGACGCAGTCGACGTCCGGGCGGGCCCGGTACACCCAACTGTGGAAGCGGTTGGCGGGGTTGGCCATGCCCTCGCCGGCCAGGACGTTGAGGTCCTCGTCCACCAGCAGCAGGTTGGACTCGGTGATCTCGTCGAAGCCGAGCCCCAGCCGCTGGGTGTAGTAGGTGCCGGGTTGTTCGGCGCGGGCGGTGATCTGGCCGGCCAGGCCGGAGTCGTGACCGGCGTCGAACAGGATCCGGCAGGTCAGCGCGAGCTTCTGTCGGGTGGTCCAGTCGTTGTCGGGGATGGCGGTCTGCATCCTGCGGTGGGCGAGCTCCACCAGCTCCGCCTTGGTGGCGGTGAGGGTCCCTGCCATGGCCGTGCTCTTCTCCTTCGTGCGGGAACGCCCGGGTGTGGCACGGCCGTTGAGCAGGCGGCGGCGCCGTGCCGGCCGCCGGAAGGCGGGCGGGGTGACACGTTCTTCACCCTAGGACACGTGGTGTCCTGGCGTCGACGGTGCGCGCGGTCGGGCCGGCGGTCGCTCATGCCGTCACCGCCAGGCCCGGCCGCCGCCCTGCCCGGCCGTCGAGGGCCCTCCGTCGTCCGGTCCACCGCTGCCAGGCTGTCCCGGGGTCAGACACCGCCGCCGCAGCCCCCGCACCCGCCGCCGCATCCCGACCCGCCGCCGCAACCGGAGGACCCGCCGCACCCCGCGGAGCCACCGCAGGCGGACGCCCCCCGCCCGTGACCCGAGCCCGAGGCACCGCCGGAAGCGCCGCACCAGCTGCCGACACCGGCGCCGCCGTCGCCGGACTGCCACCCGCCGCCCGACGCCGCCTGGACCTTCATGGCCTCCTCCCGGGTCGCGGCGGTCAACAGGGCTGTCTGGACTGCCGGATCCTCCACCGACAGCGCGCCGTTGACGGCCACCGCGCCGAGAACCGTCAGGCCCGTCACGCGTACGACCTCTGGCGCGACATGCGCCCGCGCGGCCTCTGCCGAGTGGTCGGTCGAGGCTCCGAACCACTGGAGCTTGCGGCGCACCCAGCGCGGTACCCGGTCACGCCCGGGGCCGACCAGCCGGACGATCAGCGTCATGAGCGCACCGGCCGCGGCCACGAGCAGCAGGGCCCACCAACTCGGCCGGGGTGTGGAGTCGTCGACCAGGGCGAGTGCACCGGCGACGGCTGCCACCAGGACGGCGGCGAGTGGTGCGGCCGACAGGACCTGCCGGCTCCGGGCGTAGCGGCGTCGCAGTGAGCGGCTGATCAGCAGGCGGTCCGCCTCCAGTCGGTCGCCGATGCACTGCACGGCGGTGCTCCGTGCGACTTCCGGCCGCAGCGTGGTGAGTTCCGCGCGCCGCAGCGGACCGGTGGCGTCGATCACCGCCTGCTCGACCGGGGTGGCCGACGCGCCGCCGGTACCGGCGGCGATGTCGGCTCCCGGGTCGGCGGCGGTGAGGGTGACCTCGCCCGCCCGGGAGATCACCAACCGCCCCTCGCGCTCCATCCCGACCAGGACGGTGTCCACCACCCGCCCCGGCCCGCCGGCCAGGAAGGCCACTTCGAGCAGCGACAGTTCCCGGCTGAGGGCGCCCGCCCGCTCGACGGCGTTGTCCCTCGCCAGCGCGCCCCCGAGGCCGGTGAGCCAGGCCGCCAGGGTCAGCCCGGCCGCAATCCAGAAGTACGTGTCAAGCCACATTCGCCGGCCCCCCTGCCGCGGCGCCTCGCGCGCCCTCACGTGAGGTTCCCGCCACTGGCCTTTCACTGCAAGGGGCTTTGGGCCGTCGGACGATGTGCTCAGCGGTCGCCGTCCATGCGTCGGATCAGCCCACTGCGCTCGGCCTCGTCGCGCAGATCCCGCTGCGGGTCGTCGCGGCTGCCGCGGTCGCCCCGGGCGGCGGCGGTGCAGAGGGCGAAGACCAGCAGAGCGCTGGCGGCCACGGCGAGGATGCCGAGTGCGGTCAGGACGCGGAGCCAGGTCACGACGGGTGCCTCCGATGGGCGGTGCGACGGGAGTTGTGCCGGGAGTATCGGCAGGACGCCCCACGAGGTCGAGCGTCCACGGGCGGTTCCGCCGTGCGCCCGCCGCCGGTGTGGGAGCATGCGCGGGCAGTCGAGGCGTCGGCAGCGCGCACCAGTTCTCGGTCTGCGCCCCCGGTGCTCCCACGCGCCTCCCCGGCAGGGGCTTTCCTCCGCGGGTCCCGCCGCTCGTGCCGGTCCGGCCGGTGGGCGGGCCGGCCTGCCCTTCCGCACCCGGGAGCGGTGCCCTCCCGGCCCTGGCCTCAAGGCCGCCACCACCGAGAGAATCGCGATTTCTACATGACATCAGCGCACGGAGGAAGACGCGCGGGTCCGTCTCGTCATATGAGGTCACATCAGCTCGGGTCGTGTGACGGGGAGTTGACACGGTGCGCTGGACGACGAATCAGCTCGGCGAGGCAGAGCCTGCCCGTCTCCTTCGATCTCGGACAGGGAGTACCATGCCTCGTTCCACTCTTCGCGGCGTCCGCAGCGGGCCACGGGAATGGCGCCGCCGGCTGACGCATCTCGTGGCTCTGGGCGTCGCCGTGAGCGCGACACTGCTCGTGCCGGGCTCCGCCACCGCGGCCGGATCGGTGTACACCGACGCCGTCGAGCTCGGGTCGACGACTCGGGCGGACTGGATGAACAACATCGCCGGGGGGACCTCGCTGTCGGCGCTGTCACTGCCCGGAACCCATGAGACGCTCGCCATCCACGGGATCGAACTGACTAAGACGCAGCATGACTTCGGCGACAGTGCCGAAACGCTGACCGCACAACTGGAGCGAGGCATTCGTGCCGTCGACATCAGGGTGCGCGTCACCGAGGGCAAGTACTTCACGGTCCATCATGCGGTGCAGTACCAGAACGCCAACTTCGACGACGTACTGACCAAGGCGCAGGCCTTCCTCAGGCAGCACCCGAGCGAAACCATCGTGATGCGCCTGAGGGCCGAGTGTCCTCGTCCGAAGGGTGGCGCCACCGACTGCACCAACGATCCGTCGACCGTGGACAGCACAGCGGTCGAGGACATCTTCCGCGGCTATGCCACCTCACCCAAATATCCGAACCTCTTCTACGCCCCGTCGACGGTCCCGGGAGTGCCCACGGAGATCCCCACCCTGTCGGACGTGCGCGGCAAGATCACGTTGAGCAACTTCGACAACGTCGACCGCCAGTACGGCATCAAGGCCTTCAACGCCCACACCGAGGACACCTGGGCGGACCCGGGCGTCAACAACAAGTGGGACAAGGTCCAGGCGAACATCAGGAAGGCGGTCGCCGCCGGCAGCGACCAGATGTTCGTGACCTACACGTCCGCGAGCGGTGTCGGCGCCTCCCCGTTCTCGTACGCGGGCGGCAGTGGCTGGGACTCGACCAGAAAGGAACCCGCTGTTCTGGGCATCAACCCCCGGTTGATGCGCTACCTCAACGGCGGCGGCGGGAACGGGCGCATCGGCGTCATCATGATGGACTACCCCGGCTGGGCCCTGGTGGAGGACATCATCGCCCGCAATGACGGGTACGTCGTCAAGGGGGCCCACCAGGCGATCTGGCAGGTCAGGGCCGACAAGACCTACGTCGACACCAGGTACGGCCGGTGCATGGTGCGGGGGCCCGAGTTCGACGGTTCCAAGACCGGCGGGCTGGTCACCCAGCGTGCCTGTCAGTCGACGGCGCCCAGCAGCCACCAGTGGGGCGCCGAGCGTCCTTTGACCTACGACGGCCAGGGCTACTACTGGATCAGGGCCAGCAACGGCAAGTGCCTGACGGCTCCTTACAACAACGGCACGCCGCCGCCGGCCGGGACCCAGTTGTACTGGTGGGGCTGCGAGACCCGCTGGTTCTCCGGCAACCAGCTGTGGAACGTCATCCCGACTCCGATCAAGGTCGGGGGCAAGGACACGGGGGCCTACAAGTTCATCAACCATTGGACGGGCTTGTGCCTGTCGGTGGATCCGGCCACCGCGGCCACCGCCGGCGGCAGGGTGACGCTGGACACCTGCCCGAAGTGACGGCCGCACGCGCGCGCTGAGCCCCCTCCGCGAGCCGGCCTTCGTGCGCGGCGTCCGGCCCTCGGAGCTCGGACACCGGGGTGAGTCGGCGTTCCGTTTTCCCCGGTGGGACGGGACGGCGGTCGGTGTTGTTATCGTTCCAGGTCGGGTACCGACGGGGATGAGTGAGCACCATGGACAGGCCGACCACGCCGGGCGGGCGGACCGCGGTACGGCAGGGGGCGCAGACGAGGATGGAACCGCGAGGCCTGGTCGACCTCAGGGGTGCGGCCGGGGCGGCGTTCACCGTCCGCTACCCGCCGGGCGCCGTCGTGGTGGTCTCCGGGCTCCCCGGCAGCGGCAAGAGCACGCTGCTGCGCCGCTGGTCGGCCCAGCCCCGTCCGGCGGCCACCGTCGACCCCCGGGCCGTCCACGAGGCCTGTGCGGCGGTGATGCCGGCCGCCCTGCCGTACGCGGTCTACCGCCCGTGGGCCCGACTGGAGCACTTCCGCCTGCTGCGGGCGTCCGTCCGCGGGGGTGGTCCGCTGCTGGTGCACGACTGCGGCAGCCGGGTCTGGATGCGCCGCTGGCTGGCGGGCGCCGCCGCCCGGCAGGGCCGTGAGCTGCACCTCGTCCTGTTGGACGTGGGCGCCGAGACCGCGCTCGCCGGTCAGCGGGAGCGCGGCCGCTGGGCCCCCCGTCGTGTCTTCGCGCGCCACCGCCGGGGCCTCGGTCGCCTGCTCGTGGCGCTCACCCGGCACGCCCGGGGCGAGGGACCGACGCCCACGCCGGAGGCGGCCTCGGTGCTGCTGCTCGACCGGGTCTCCCGGGAGCGTGCCGCCGCCGTTCACTTCGGCCCGGCGGGACCGGACAGTTAGGGACCGGCCGGGGGTCTCCGGGGGTCTCCGGTGGTCTCCGGGGGTCGTGACTCCAGGAGGGTCGTGGTGTCCGGTGGTGCGGCAGGGGAGACTGGGGAGGAAGAGCACGCAGCAACTGACCCGATCTCAGGGAGGTCGTCCCGCATGGCCCGCAGTACCGCCACCGAGAGCCTGTGGTTCCGCCGTTTCCACCCCGTCGACACGGCGCCCGCCCGGGTCGTCTGCTTTCCGCACGCGGGCGGGGCGGCGAGCTACTTCCTCGACTACGGCGTGGCCCTCGCGCCGTACGCCGATGTGCTCGCCGTCCAGTACCCCGGTCGGCAGAACCGCTTCGGCGAATCCGGGATCGACTCGGTCGACGTCCTCGCGGACCGCGTGTACGAGGCGTTGCTGCCCTGGGCCGACCGGCCGCTGACCTTCTTCGGTCACAGCATGGGCGCCGCCGTCTCCTTCGAGGTGGCCCGCCGCTTCGACCGCGACGGTGAGGCCGGGCCGGAGCACCTGTTCGTCTCCGGCAGTCGCGCACCTTCCTGGCCCCGGGAGTCGACCGTGCACCGGCTCTCCGACGACGGCCTGCTCGCCGAGCTGTCCGGGCTCGGCGGCACCGATGAACGACTCCTGGCCGACCCGGAGCTGCGTGCCGTCATCCTGCCGGCACTGCGCAGCGACTACACCGCGATCGAGGCGTACCAGTGTGCGCCGGACGCCGTCGTGCCGCAGTCGATCACCGCGCTGACCGGGGACGCGGACCCGCGCGCCACCCTGGAGCAGGTGGGCGACTGGGCCCGTCACACCACGGCCGCCTTCGAGCTGAAGGTCTTCCCCGGCGGCCACTTCTACCTGGCCGAGCAGCGGGACGCGGTACTGGAGGTGGTGGCCGCGCAGCTGCGGGGGTGAGCCGGGCGGCGGGCGGGCGGTGTCCCGCCCGCCGCCCGGGGCCGGGCCGCGCCGTGGGTCCCCCGTCGGCCCGGGGCATCCGGTGGGCGGCTGGGAGGGGGTGACGGGTCGTCGAGTGGTCCAGGGCGGGGGCGGCCGTCGGGGTTCTCCGGAGGACGGGCCGGTGGGTCGCCCGGCAACCTGTCCAAGTACACGAACGAACGGGTGTCGGCGGCACCGGTGGTCACCAGGGTGGGCGCGGGGGCGCGGGATGGCGGACCGCGTGGCGGACCTCCGGGGGGTGGGTGGACGGTCGGCCGGCGTGGGTGCTCCGTCGGTGCGACATCAGAAGTTGACACGGTTGTGACAAGCGGTCATGCGTAAAGCCTTCCCCAAGTGCTCACTGATCTGGCATGTTGCGTTCAAACTCCGTGCGAACCCCTCACGCACGGGCCGATCGGAGGACACACGTGTCACCCCTGATATCCCGGCGGCTCGGTCGCCCGGCCGCCGCGCTCGCCGTTCTCGCGGCCATGGCGCTGGCCGCTCCCGCCGTGACGGCCACCGCCGCCCCCACCACGGCCGGCGCCCCCACCGCAGCGGAGGCGCCCGCTGCCGCCGGCGTGCCAGTCGGCGCGATCGCACCCGCTGCCGTCACCGCCCCGCAGGTCGCCGCCGGTTGGGCGGCCGGCACCCGCTCCTACCTGGTGATCAGCGCGCCCGCCGACACCGCCGCCGCCAGGAGCGCCGTCACCGCCAACGGCGGCACGGTCTTCGCGAGCTACGACGCGATCGGCGTGATCGTCGCCCACTCCACCTCGGCCGGCTTCGCGGCCGCACTGCGCGGGGCCGCCGGAATCCAGCAGGTCGGCGCGACGCGCACCTCCGACGTGCCGGCCGACGCGTACAACCCCGCACTGCCCGCCAACCCCGCCCAGGCGACCACCACCCTCACCGAGTCGAACCGCTGGGACATGACCCAGATCAAGGCCGACCAGGCGTGGGCCGTCACCACCGGCTCGCCCACCGTCAAGGTCGGCGTCCTCGACACCGGCGTGGACGACCAGCACCAGGACCTCGCACCGAACTTCGACGCCGCCGACTCGGCCTCCTGCGCCTACGGGAAGGCCGACACCCGCACCGGCGCCTGGCGGGACGTCGACACCCACGGCACCCACGTGGCGGGCACCATCGCGGCGGCCAAGAACGGCAAGGGCGTCATCGGCGTGGCCCCGGGTGTGAAGATCGCCTCGGTCCGGATAGCCGAACCGACCAGCACCCTCTTCTACGCCGAGAACACCGTCTGCGGCTTCGTCTGGGCCGGCGACCACGGCTTCAAGGTGACCAACAACAGCTACTACACCGACCCCTGGCAGTTCAACTGCCCGGACAACGTCGACCAGGCGGCCATCATCGAGGGCGTCAAGCGCGCCCAGGAGTACGCCGAGAACAAGGGCTCGCTGCAGGTGGCGGCGGCCGGCAACTCGAACTACGACCTCGCCAACAAGACGACCGACAGCGAGAGCCCGAACGACTCGACCCCGGTCACCCGGACGATCACCAACGCCTGCCTGGACATCCCGACCGAGCTGCCGGGTGTGGTGACCGTCGCCGCGATGGGCAGCGGCAGCGTGAAGGCCTCGTACTCCAACTTCGGCAACGGCGTCATCGACGTCGCCGCGCCCGGCGGCGACGGCGCCAACGGCGTCTACTCGACCCTGCCCGGCGGCAAGTACGGTACCAAGAGCGGCACTTCGATGGCCTCGCCGCACGTCACGGGCGTGGCCGCACTGCTCGTGAGCGCCGACCCGACGCTCACCCCGGCCGGCATCCGGGCCCGGCTGGCCACCCAGGCGGGCGACGTGGCATGCCCCGCCTCGGACGGCCGCTGCACCGGCACCACCGCGAACAACGCGTTCTTCGGCGAGGGCCAGGTCGACGCGCTGAAGGCGGTCAACGGCACCACCACGCCGCCGACCGGCAAGTACTTCGAGAACCTGACCGACGCGGCGATCACCGACAACGCCACGGTGGAGAGCCCGATCGCCGTCACCGGCGTCACCGGCAACGCCCCGGCGACGCTGAAGGTCGGCGTGGACATCAAGCACACCTACCGCGGTGACCTGGTGATCTCGCTGGTCGCCCCGGACGGCGGCGTCTACCTGCTGGAGGACTTCGCGAACGGCGACAGCGCCGACAACGTCGCCAAGACCTACACCGTGAACGCCTCCGCGAGCGCGGCCAACGGCACCTGGAAGCTCCGGGTGAAGGACGGCGCCTCCGGCGACACCGGCACGATCGACGCCTGGAACCTCACCTTCTGATCCCACCGCCGCACCGACGGCCCGTGCTCCGCCGCCACCGGGTGGCGGAGCACGGGCCTCCGCAGTGGCGGGACCGGGCCGCCGCTGGCCCGCCGGCCGGCTCGACGTCTCCGGGCCGGCCCTCTGGTGCGCGGCCGGGCCGGGACGAGCAGAATCGGTGGGGAACGACGCCGACCACCAGGAGCAGGCGATGGACACGACCGAGCCCGCAGCCGGGCGGCCCGTGCGGGTGTTCCTGCTCGACGACCACGAGGTGGTCCGCCGGGGAGTGCGCGACCTGCTGGAGGCGGAGCCGGACATCGAGGTGGTGGGCGAGGCCGGGACCTGTGCGCAGGCGCTCGCCCGCATCCCGGCGCTGCGCCCGGGCGTCGCCGTCCTCGACGTGCGGCTGCCGGACGGCGACGGGGTCACCGTCTGCCGGGACCTGCGCGACCGGATGCCGGAGCTGGCCTGTCTGATGCTGACCTCGTTCGACGACGACGACGCACTGCTGGACGCGATCATGGCCGGTGCCGCCGGCTACGTGCTGAAGCAGGTCAAGGGCGCCGACCTGGTGAGCGCCGTGCGGACGGTGGCCTCCGGACAGTCCATGCTCGACCCGGCGACCACCCGCAAGCTGATGGAGAGCCTGCGCCACCACGAGGAGAGTCCCACCGAGGTGGCGCTCGCCCGACTGACGCCGCGCGAGCGGGAGATCCTCGCGCTGGTGGGGGAGGGGCGGACCAACCGGGAGATCGCTGAAGAGCTCTACCTGGCCGAGAAGACCGTCAAGAACCACGTCTCCCGGCTGCTCGCCAAGCTCGGCGTGGAGCGGCGTCTCCAGGCCGCCGTGCTCGCGGCCCACACCGACACGGAGCACCAGCCGCAGCACCAGCGCCCGCACTGAGCCGCCCGGCCCGCCGGAAGGGGCCGGTCGGCCCAAGCGCGGGGGGCGCGCCCCGGCGCACGGTGGAGGTGAGGCGACAGGCCCGCCCCGCTTTGCCGAGGAGCCCGCGATGATGTACTGGAACGATCACGACATGAACGGCTGGGGCTTCGGCCTCATGACCGTCGCCATGCTGCTGTTCCTCGGGCTGGTCGTCGTGGCGATCATCCTCCTCGTCCGTCACCTGGTCGACAGCCCGCAGCACGTACCGGGTGCGCACCACTCCCCGCCACCCGAGCGTCCTGCCGCCGAGCAGCTGCTCGCCGAGCGCTTCGCCCGCGGGGAGATCGACGCCGACCAGTACCGCCGGCGCCTGGAGACCCTGCGCACCGGCGGCGGACCGCCCTCCGGCTGACGGCACACCCCGGGAGACCACCATGCCCACTCTCGCCCTCGACGCCGCCGCCCTGGAGAAGCTCGTCTCCGCCGCGGTCGCCGCGCCCTCGATCCACAACACCCAGCCCTGGCACTTCCGGCTGGAGCCCGAGACCTCGCTGCTGGAGGTGCGCGCCGTACGGGAGCGTGCCGTGCCGGCCGCCGACCCCCAGGGCCGGGCGATGCACATCTCCGTCGGCGCCGCGGTGCTGAATCTGCGGGTCGCCGCCAGCCACCTCGGCCGGGCACCGGAGGTGCGGCTGCTGCCCGATCCCGCCGACCCGGACCTGTTCGCCACGATCCGTCTCGACGGGACGTCGCCGATCCGGGCCCCCGGAGCGGAGGCCCTCTCCGACGCGATCTGGCGCCGCCACTCCATTCGCACCCCGTTCACCGGCGAGCCCGTCCCGGCGGACCTCCTGGACCGGCTGGTGACAGCTGCCCGGGCCGAGGAGGCGACGCTCCGCCTCCCCGGCCGGGAGGAGACGGCCCGGCTGCTCGAACTCAGCGCCGAGGCCGAGCGCCGCAACACCACCGATCCCGCCCAGTGGACCGAGAGCCGCAGCTGGATCCGTAGCGGCGAGGTGCCGGCCTACGGCATCCCGGCCCGCGCCCTGGGCCCGCAGGACCGGGACGGCCACCTGCCGATGCGGGACTACGCCGCCATCCGTTCCGCTGAGCACCGACCGCCCGCCACTTTCGAGCACGAGCCGCTCATCGCGGTCCTCAGCACCGAGCACGACCGCCCCGAGGACTGGCTGCGTGCCGGGATCGCCCTGGAACACGTCCTGCTGGAGGCCACCGTCCACGGGGTGCGGGCTTCGCTGCTGCACCAGGTGATGGAGTGGCCGGAGCTGCGCTGGGCAGCCCGGGAGCCGCATCTGGGACCCGAGTACGTGCAGATGCTGATCCGCCTGGGCTACGGTCCGGAAGGCACGGCGACCCCCCGACTGGCGGCCGCCGACGTCCTCGATCCCGGAACCCTAGGGCAGGGGGACTCGCCACAGTAGTTCGGTGCCACCGTCGGTCAGCGCCCGGGCGCCGAAGCCACCACCCAGTTCGGCCGCCCGTTCGGCCAGGTTGGCCAGCCCGCTGCGTCGGCCGCCCTCGGGCAGTCCGACACCGTTGTCCGTCACCGTGAGCACCAGCTCCACGCCGGCCGCGAGCGAGATCTCGACCGCGCTCGCGCCGGCGTGCCGGGCGGCGTTGGCGAGTGCCTCCTCCAGGACGGCGACGGCCGCGTCCGCGATCTCGGTCGGCACGGTGACGTCGAGCAGGCCGGTCATTCGCAGGCCCGGAGTGAAGCCGAGGGCCCGCGCCGCCCGCTCGACGACCTCGACCGCCCGGGCGCGCAAGCCGCCGGCCGCCGGTCCGGACTCGCGGGCGCGCAGCCCGAAGATGGTGGCCCGGATGGTCTTCGCGGTGTCGTCGAGGTCGTCGATCGCCCGCAGCACCCGGTCCGCCGCCTCCGGGTGCTCGATGAAGCGGGTGGCGCCCTGGAGGGTCATGCCGGTGGCGAACAGCCGTTGGATCGCGAGATCGTGCAGGTCGCGGGCGATCCGGTCGCGCTCCTGGAGCAGCGCGACCTGTTCCGAGTCCCGGCGACGCTCAGCCAGTTCCATGGCCACGGCCGCCTGGCCGGCGAAGCCCGGCAGCGGCCCGCACTCCTCCTCGCCGAACAGGGGCGCCCCGGCTGCCCGGGCCAGCATCAGCACCCCGCGCATCCCGTGCCCCGCCGTGCCGATCGGCACCGCGACGGCCGGGCCGAGGCCCTCCCAGCGGGGTGGCCCGGCGGTGATCCGTGGGTCCGTCCGGACGTCACCGCTCACCACCAGGCCGCCGGTCCGGGCGGCCGCACCGACGAAGGACCCGCTGAGCGGCAGGAGCAGGCCCAGGTGCCGCTCTTCCCCCAGGCCGACGGCGATCCGCACCTCCAGGTCGTCCGAGTCCGGAAGCGGCAGCGCCACCACCGCCAGATCGGAGCCGGTGATCTCGGCCGCCCGGGTGACCAGCAGGTCGAGTACGTTCCGCTCCGAAGCACCGGCCAGCAGGCTGGCGGTGATCTCCGCGTTGGCCGTCAGCCAGCGTTCGCGCAGCCTGGCACGGGCGTAGAGGCGGGCGTTGTCGATCGCCACCCCGGCCGCCACGGCCAGGGTGGCGAGCACCGACTCGTCCTCGGCGTCGAACTCGCCGCCCCCGCGCTTCTCGGTCAGGTAGAGGTTGCCGAACACCTTCTCCCGGATCCGGATCGGTACTCCGAGGAAGCTGCCCATCGGCGGGTGGTGGGCGGGAAACCCGTAGGACGCCGGATGGTCCGAGATCCGGGACAGGCGCAGCGGCACCGGGTGGCGGATCAGCTCGCCGAGGACACCGTGGCCGGAGGGCAGCGGTCCGATCCGCTTCACCTGTTCCTCGGTCACGCCGACCGGGATGAACTGGGAGAGCTGCTGGTCCTCGCCGATCACCCCGAGGGCGCCGTACTCGGCGTCGACCAGCGTGACCGCCGCCTCGACGATGTGCCGCAGGGCCTGTCCGAGCTCCAGGTCGCGACCCACCGCCAGGACGGCCTCCAGCAGGCTGTGCACCCGGTCGCGGGTACTGCGGGCCGCGTCCAGCCGCGCCTGGAGCTCGTCCAGCAGCTCGTCGAGACGAAGCTGCGGCAGAGGGGCCGAACTCTCCGATGCGCTGCCCACCGGTTCCTCCGAGATCCGAGACTCGCCGGGTGCCGTTGCCAGACTAGACGCTGCGGATCGGGCGCGCCCCGCTCCCAGGGCCACCGTCGGGGCCCATCGGCCCAGCTGCGGGCCCCACCAGGCCCATGGCGAACAACAGCCCCAGCGGGAACGCTGGAAGGGAGAG
Source organism: Kitasatospora sp. NPDC050463 (assembly GCF_040655255.1). Classification (NCBI taxonomy): domain Bacteria; kingdom Bacillati; phylum Actinomycetota; class Actinomycetes; order Kitasatosporales; family Streptomycetaceae; genus Kitasatospora; species Kitasatospora sp. NPDC050463. The sequence goes on along the minus strand of NZ_JBFAJO010000024.1, from coordinate 51,513 downwards.
CGGGATGACGGGGACGACATTGCCGCGGGTCCCGCACCGGCGAGGTCCGACAGGAGTGATCAGGACATGAAGGCGCTGGCTCACCACGGACCGGGCCGCCGAACCCGGGGCGAGGTCCCGGACGCCGCCGTCCGTGATCCCGAGGACGCCGCCGTCCGAGTGGACGCGGTCACCATCCGCGGCGTGCACGGCAGGCCGACACGCACTGCACCCCGCTGCCGCTCGACATGCCGGCCGCCGGCCGGCTCGACGTCTCCGGGCCGGCCACCCACCGGTTCGGCTTCGACGAGACACAGCAGGCCTACGACGTCTTCGCCGACGCGGGCACCGACGGCGCACTCAAGCTCGCGCTCTTCCGCCCGTGACCCGGACACCGGCGAGCCAAGGAGCACACGGTGAACCAGAACCACGACATCAGAGCCGCGCGCCCCGCGGATCCCGCGGACGTCGCGCGCAGGATCACCGAGCGTCGATCCCAACTCGGCCTGACCGAGCAGATGTTGGCGTATCAGGCGGCGATGGCGCCGCGTTACCTCCAGCACCTGCTGGCGGCGGGGCCCGCTTTCGACCCGGCCGGCTTCCTACGGATCGCCGCCGCCCTTCGACTCACCTACCGGGACTTGCTGGAGGGCCGTGCCGACGCTCCGCCCGGACAGGCGCAGGCGGCCCCGCGCCCCTTGCTGTTCCACCTCACCCCCGCGGAGTGCTGGGAGCGGATCGGCACCCGTGGCGTGGGTCGGATCGCGCTGCCCGTCGAGCCAGGACCGGCGGTCTTCCCGGTCAACTACACCGTCGACGGCGCGTCCGTCGTCTTCCGCACAGCCACCCGAAGCAGTGCGGCGCCGGACGACGGGGCCCCGGTGTCGTTCCAGGTCGACCGGATCGACGACCACCTGGGCGAGGGCTGGAGCGTTCTGATTCTCGGCGAGGCGCAGCACGTGACGGACGCCGACGAGGCGCGGCGGCTGTCGAAGCTGCCCGGAATCACCCCGTGGGCCGGCGGGGACCGCCCGCTCTGGGTGCGGATCCGGGCGGACGAGATCACCGGCCGCAGGATCGGCGGTGGCTGAGCCGGCGCCGGAGGGGCAGGTCAGGCGGTGTGCAGGCCGTGCGCCTCGAAGACGGCGCGGGCTTCGGCGGTTTGGCAGGGAGTGGGCACCGGGGTGTCGGCGAGAGGGAATCCGAGGCCGAGTGCGCGCCGCTTGGCGGCGCCGAGCGGGTGGAAGGGCAGGACGTCGACGCGGGAGACGTTGCCGAGCGAGGCGGTGAAGGCGGCGACGCGCTCGATGTTCGCGGCGGCGTCGGTCAGGTTCGGGACGACCACGAAGCGGACCTGGACCTCGGTGCCGAGGCCGGCCAGCCGGTGGGCGAACTCCGGTCAGGTGCCGGTAGAGCGTGGTGTCCCACGACTTGATGTCGAGCAGGACGAGGTCGGTGTCGGCGATCAGCGCGTCGGTGGCGCGGGAGCCGAGGAAGCCGGAGGTGTCCAGCGCGGTGTGCAGGCCGAGTTCGTGCCGTCCAGGACGCCGACCAGGTTGGTGATCCGATCCGCCTCGGTGCGGCCCCGCGCGTCGGGGGCGACGGTGTTGGTGAGCGAGATGCTGTCCTCGGCGTGCTCGTACGGCAGCTTGGCGACGGACATCGCGCTGGCCACGTTGCCGGTCCGAAGGTTTCTGGTGGTTAGTCCGGGCCGACGCTGGGCAGCCGCTACGGCGGACCGCGGGAACCGGCGGCAGGAGGTGGCAGGATGCGGCGGTGGAATCGGACTGCTCCGGCGGCAGGGATCCGCAGGAGCCGGTGGTGAACGCCCTCCCGCAGGCCCGCGGGCCGCTCTCCGCCGCGGTGCTCGGCCTGGTCACCGCCGGGCCGCCGAGCCCCGGCCGGGTGCTCGGACCACCGGCGGGGCCCGCCGACCCCTGGAGCGAGGACCACCAGCTCGCCCTCCACCTGTGCTACGAACTCCACGACCGCGGCCTGCCGGACACCGACCCCGCCTGGGAGTGGGACCCCGGTCTCCTCGCCTTCCGGGCCGCCCTGGAGCGGCCGTTCCTCACCGCCCTCCGGGCCGAGGCCGGGCCGGTCCGGCCGGTCAGCGAGGCGCTGGAGCGGCTGCTGATCGAGCCGGTCGACGGCACCGGGCCGTCCCACTACCTGCTCGCCGAGGGCGAGCGCTGGCAGGCCCGCGAATACCTGGTGCACCGCTCGGCGTACCACCTCAAGGAGGCCGACCCGCAGATGTGGCTCGTCCCCCGGGTGCACGGCCCCGCACAGGCGGCGCTGATGGCGGTCGCGTACGACGAGTACGGCGCGGGTCGCCCGGAGCGAGCGCACTCCCTGCTGTTCGCCCGGATGATGGTCGACCTCGGCCTGGACCCGCGCTACGGGTACTACCTGGACCAGGTGCCGGCCCCCGCCCTGGCGGTGGTCAATCTGATGACGCTGTTCGGCCTGCACCGGGCCCTGCGGGGTGCGGCGGTCGGCCTGTTCGCCGTGGTCGAGGTCACCTCCTCGCCCGGCTCGGCCCGCCTCGCGGCCGCCCTGGAACGGCTCGGCGCAGGCCCGGACGGCACCCTGTTCTACCGCGAGCACATCGAGGCGGACGCCGTGCACGAGCAGCTGATGCGGCGCGGGGTGGTCGGGGAGCTGATTGCCGCCGAGGCGGAACTGGAGCCGGACATCGCGTTCGGGATCGCCGCGGCCGAGCTGGTGGACGACCGGTTCGCCGCCCATCTGCTGGAGCACTGGCGGGTGGGCCGCAGTTCGCTGCGCTCACCCCTGCCGGACGGGCCCGGCTGACCCGCCCCGCCCCTCGCGTCACCGCTCCGGCTGTTCCCGCTCCGGCTGTTCCCGTTCCCGCTCCCGCTCCCGCTCCGGCTCGGGCGCTTGCGCCGGCGGGGCGTGGCGGCGCCGGTGGCTGGTGTCGCAGAACGGGTAGCGGCGGCTGCGTCGGCAGGCACAGAGCGCCACCACCGGGCGATCCGAGCGGCGCAGGGTGCCGTCCGGCAGCACCACCTCGACCGGGCCCTCGACCAGCACCGGGCCGCCCGGCACCAGCGTCACCCTGGTCGCCGGGGCCGGCCGCTGCCCGTCGCCCGGCCGCTGCCCGTCGCCCGGCCGTTCAGCCTTCCCGGACACCGCGCACCACCACCAGCTCCTCCTTGCGCTCACCGGGCGCGATCAGCCCCCGCCGCTCGAACAGCCCGGCGCGCGCGGTCATCACCGGCCCGAACTCCTGCCACCGGGCCGCGGCCACCGAGGTCCGCAGTCCGGCCCGCCGCAGTCCGGCCAAGGTCTTCGGGACGTCGGCGAGCGAGGACTGCACGATCAGCAGCACACCGCCCCGGGCGAGCAGCTTCGGCGCCTCCCGGCAGATGCGGTCCAGCACCAGCCGACCGTCCCGCCCGGCGTCCCAGGCCAGCGCCGCGCCCGTCCCCGGGACGTCCGCACCGCCGCCGGGGCCGGTGCCGGTGTCCGAGGGCACGTACGGCGGGTTGGCGGTGATCAGGTCGAACCGCTGCCCGTCCACCGGCTCCACCAGGTCACCCCGGCGCAGCCGAACCCGGTGCCGGTGCAGCCGGGTGTTCAGCCAGGCGGCCGCGACGGCCCGTGCGGAGAGGTCCACGGCGGTGACCCTGGCCCCGGTACCGGCGGCGGCCAGTGCCACCGCGCCGGTCCCGGTCCCGAGGTCGAGCACCCTGCGGGTGGCGTCCAGCGGCTCCTCCAGCAGGCAGGAGATCAGTAGTTCGGTGTCGCCCTGGGGCTGGTAGACGCCCGGCGGTCTGATCAACAGCATGCCGGGCGGGTGCCCGTGATCCGCACGGCTACACGCACGGCCGACGGATGTCCGCCAGGTCCTCGACGGCTGCCCGGCCGGGTGACCTCCCGGCGCGATCAGTCCGTCCCGGGGTCGCCGTCGCCGTCGCCGTTGTGGACCAGGTGGGCCTGACCGTGGTCGGCCTGATCGCGGTCGGGAGCGAGGAGGTCGAGCAGGGCGCTGACGCTCAGCCCGGACTCGGCGGGGTGTCTGAGCCAGGTGCCCGAGGCGATGCGGTAGTGGTTGCGTCGGCCGGTGCGGGTTCGGGCCAGGTAGCCGGCCTGCTCCAGATCGGTCACGATCGCCTGGACGGCGCGCTCGGTCAGCTGGATCTCCAGGGCGACGTCCCGCAGCCGCACACCGGGGTCGCGCGCGATCGCGGCCAGCACCCGGGCGTGGTTGGTCACGAACGTCCAGCTCGTCCTCGCGGATTCTTCGAGGGCCATGACTCCATCGTAGGAGCTTTGGTTCCCCGTTTGCCACACGTGAATCCGGGTTCAAGTATCTGTTGACGTGAAAGGCGGTGCGGGGCACGCTGGAAATGTCTTCGTCCTCGCCGCCCTCCGAGGAGTGATCATGTTCGAGGACCCGTTCACCTTCGGCCGGCCCGGCCCCGAGGCCGCCGTTCCCGGCGCCGCCGCCGGGCAGCGGCACCGCGCCCGCCGACTGCTGCTCGACTACCTGGCCGTCGACTTCACGGCCGGATCGGAGCGGCCCCGGGCGCAGCTGAAGGGCGAGATCGACATGGACGTCACCGACCGCCTCCACGACGTCCTGGAGCAGGCCCTCGTCCACAGCCGAACCGGTCTCGACATCGACATGTCCGGCGTCGAGTTCTGCGACAGCTCCGGTCTCAACGTCCTTCTGCGCCTGCGCCTGACCGCCCAGGCCGGCGGACGCACCCTCACGATCACCGACGCGAGCCCCCAGGTGAAACGCCTGCTCGCCGTCACCGAGACCGCCGCCCTGTTCACTGCCGTCCCCGCTGATCCCCACACCCCCCACACCCCCCACGACGAAACCCACCGGCCATGACCACCACCGCACTGCCCCCCACGACGTCCACGGCCGTCACCGCCCTCGCGGTCGGCATCCACCGCGACCACGGCCACAACCGCCTCCTGCTGCGCATGCCCGGCGGCCACCGCGCGGTCAGCCTGCCGTTGACCGCCCGCGACACCGGGCTCGTCCTGGTACCGGAGTCCACCGCCCGGCCGGAGCACAGCCTCGTCCGCTGGTTCACCCCACCCGTGTCGGTCCGGGTGCGGGCCGCGCCCGACGGCCGCGGCATCGTCTTCGCCGGCCGCGCAGCCCCGTCTCCGGCCACCGCCGACCGCTCCGGCGGTGCGCCATGAACACCGTCACGCGCTACGCCGTCGCGCTGCCCGGGATTCCGGGCGGCCACGCCGCGCCGCGCACCGTGATCGTGCACCGCACCGACCGGCTCGGCCCGGCGTCCGAACCGGTCTACGAGGACGCCACCGGCCGCTTCCGCTTCCAGATCGGCGGGACGGTCGCGGAAGTCCTGGAGTTGCCGTCCGAGTACGGCCCGACGCACCCCTGCCTCGAAGCCGTGCCGATGCCCTGAGATGGCCGCGTGCCGCCGGGGTCCGCACAAGGCCGGCCGGACTGCTCCCCGCAGCGCGGCCGGCCACCCTCAGGTCTGGGCGGCGATCGCGGCGCACAGCACCGCGACGCCGAGAGCGAGCCAGGCCAGATAGTCCCCGAGCCGCCCGGAGTGCAGGCGGCGCAGCGCCCGGACGCCGCGGGCGGCGGGGTGGCGCCGCGGCAGCTGGGGGGTGCGCCGGTGGACCGCTGCAGTGGCGAGGGCGACGGCGAGTGCGGCGGACAGCAGGCCGAGGAGGACGCCCGCGGTGGTCCAGGCGGCGGGCGGCACGGGAACGGCGGCCAGCGCAGGAACGGCGGGCGATGCCCCCTGCCCCGCGGTGACGGCGGCCGCGTAGGCGGCGGGGTCGGTGAAGACGACCGCCCCGTGCGCGAGGGTGTCGGCGACCGCCGGCAGACAGCCCACGGCGGCGGCGAGGGCGAGGAGGAGGGCGGGGACGATGGTCATGGTGGGTGGCAGGGTGCGCTGGGGCGAGCGGATTTCGGGCTCCTCGCCCTCTCCGGTGGTCTCCTCCTCGCCGGGCCTGTCGCTGGGCGGTGGTCCGGCGCCCCAGAAGACCCGCAGGCCCGCACGGAGCACCGCCGCGCCGGTGAGGGCGGAGGCGGCGACGAACACGGCGGGAAGCCACGGTTGCCAGTGTCCGGCGGCGTGCTCGGCCACGGCTTTGCCCAGGCCGGTGCCGAACGGCGGCAGCCCGGCCAGTGCCAGGGCGCCGGCGACGAACAGCACACCGACCGGGCGGAGTTCGCGGGCCCTGCCGTGCAGGCCGTGCTCGTCGACGGAGCCGTAGCGGTCCAGCAGCACCCCGGTGAGGGCGAACAGGGCGGCCTTGACGCAGCCGTGCGCGGCGACGTAGAGCGCTGTCCCGGCCGTGCCGTCGGGGGTGAGCAGCGCGATACCGATGAGGAACAGGCCGACGTGGCTGATGGTGGAGAACGCCAGCAGGCGCTTCAGGTGCCGCTGCTGCCAGCACATCACGGCGCCGATCAGGGCGGTCAGCACGCCCAGGGCAGCGAAGGTGGTGCGGATCGCGTCGTGGGGGATGCCACCGGGGCCGGAGAAGACGGTCCAGTAGACGCGGGCGATGCCGTAGACGCCGAGTTCGACCATGACGCCGGACATCAGCATGCACACCGGGGTCGGGGCGACGGCGTGCGCGTCGGGCAGCCAGAAGTGGAAGGGGACCGCTGCGGCCTTGACCAGCAGGGCGGTCACGATGAGGACGAACGCCAGGACGGTGAGCAGGTCGGTGCGGTGGCCGACCAGTTGCTCGCCGAGCCGGGCGAGGTTCAGTTCGCCGGTCCGGGCGTAGACGAGGCCGATGCCGAGGAGGGAGCAGTAGGCGGCGAAGGAGGTGACGATGCCGAAGGTGAGCGCGCCCTGGAGCGGGCGGGGGTCCTCGATGTGGTAGCCGGTCAGCGCGTAGGCGGCGGCGCCCATGAGTTCGAAGAAGACGAAGGCGTTGAACAGGTCTCCGGTGAGTGCGAAACCGGCCATGCCGGCCTCGAACAGCAGGATCAGGGCGGGGAAGATTCCGGCGTGCTCGCCCTGCGGTTCGTCGAAGTACCGCCAGGAGTAGACGATCACGGCGAGGACCAGGGTGGCGACCAGCAGGGCCAGGCCGGTACCGATCGGGTCCGCGGCGAGCACGATGCCGACCCGGGCGGGCCAGCCGCCCAGGTCGGCGGTGGCGGGTCGTCCGCCGCGCGTCCACAGCAGGACGAGGCAGATCACCTCGGCCGTGGCGACCGTGGTCGCCACGATGTCGCAGCCGAGCCGGGGCAGCAGGCGTCCGACCACGGCGAGCAGGGCGGCGCCGAGCAGCGGGACGACGACGGCCAGCGGCAGGAGGTCAGCCGCGGTCACGGCCGGTCAGCCCTTCAGACCGGTGAGGGCCTGCGGGTCGACGGTGTGGTGGCGTTTGCGCAGCTGGACGGTCAGGGCGAGCAGCAGTGCGGTGACGGTGGCGCCGACCACCACGTCGGTCAGGGCCAGGGCCTGGACGACGGGGTCGACGACGGGGCGGGCGCCGGGCGTGAGGTCGGAGTAGACGGGGGCGGTCGCGTCTGCGCGGTAGCCGACGGCCAGGAGCAGCAGGTAGGTGGAGGACTGGGCGACGGCCAGGCAGCCGATGGCGTGGATGAGGTTGCGGCTGGTGACGAGGCCGTAGAGGGCGATGAGCAGCACCCATCCGGCGGCGAGGTAGGGCCAGACGCCCATCAGCGTTCTCCGGTCTTGTGGTCGTCGGGGTCGGTGAGTTCGACGGCCTGGTCGAGGAAGTGGGCGAGCAGGGCGATCAGGCCGGAGGCGACCTCGACGCCGACGGCGGCGTTGAGCACCGGGACGGTGCCGCCCGAGGTGATCTCGTTGAAGGTGCCCAGTGGCAGCACGTTCGCCAGGAAGGCGCCGCCGGCGATCAGGCCGGCGAGTCCCACGAGGCTGAAGGAGGCGGCGGCGAGGGAGTCCGCGACGTCCAGGACGGTCAGCGGGCGGAGCCGCTTCAGGGCACGGTAGTCGGCGGCGACGTAGGCCAGGTGCAGGGCGGTGGCCAGCACGACGCCGCCCTGGAAGCCGCCGCCGGGGCTGAGCTGCCCGTGCGCGACGATGTACACGCCCACGACCAGGGTGACCGGGAGCAGCAGCGCGCCGAACAGGCGGGTGGTGGGCGCGGCGCGTTCGGCCTCGGCGCGGCGGTGGCGTTCGTCGCGGGCCCGGCGCAGCAGCAGGGTGGCGCCGAGGACGGTGCCGAACAGGATCGACTCCTCGCCCAGGGTGTCGAAGGCGCGGATGTCGAAGTTGACGGAGGAGACGACGTTGGCGGTCCGGTGGGTCAGCGCCGCCGCCACCGCCCGGTCGCCGTAGGGGTGGTCGGGTGTTCCGAACGTCGGCAGCCGGGCGCAGGCGGCGACGAAGAACGCGGCGATCACGGTGGCGGCGACCGAGAACATCACCAGACGGGCGCGCGCCGTCACCCCGCCTCCTCCCCGGCGCCCTTGTGTGGGTCGTCGGTGCCGGGCTTGCCGGTGCCGGTGGGACGGCGGGTGACCTTGCGGACGCTGAGCAGGATCAGCAGCGGGGTCAGCGCGGTGCCGACCGCGAGCTGGGACAGCGCCACGTCGGGGGCCTGCAGCACGGCGAACAGCACCGCCAGGCCCAGGCCCAGCGCGGACAGGACGACGGCCTGGCGGGCCGGGTCGCGGGTGAGCACCGCCGCGGTGGCGGCGAGGACGACGAACGCGAGGGCGGCGCCGATCAGCCATTCGTTCACGAGGCTCCTTCCTCGGTGTCTTCGGCCTGCCGGGAGGCGCGGCCGATGGCGATCGTGGTGACCGTGCCCCCGGCGGCGAAGAGCAGACCGATGAAGAGCGTCTTGACCGCCGCCCGCCCGACCCCCTGCTCCAGGGCCACGGCCGCGGCGATCAGCGGCATCCCGGCCACGGACGCGGGAGTCAGGGCGTGCAGCCGCATCAGCGTCCCGCGAAGGCGCAGCATCGCCAGCGCGGAGAGCAGCAGGAACGCCGCCCCGGACCACAGCAGCACGAGCACGATCAGGTGGCGCGCCGTCATCCGGCCCTCCCGTTCTCCCGTGGGCCCGGGCCGTGGCCGGGCGGACCACCGGTCACCTCCGGGTGCCGGAAGGGTCGGACGCCGGCCGCGGGTCGTGCGGCCGGCCGGCCACGAAGCGGGTGAAGACCAGCGTGCCGGCGGGCGCGAGGACGGCCAGCATCAGCGCGAGGTCCTGGTAGGAGGACCGGTCGTAGGCCTCCGGCAGCAGCAGGAACACCGCCCCGACGACGGTCGACAGCAGCGAGGCCCCGGCGAGGCGGCGCACCGCGGTCCCACGCGCCACCACCCACAGGCAGACGGGCACCGCCGCGGTCAGCAGCACCAGGGCGGCCGCGGCCCACGCGTTCACCGGCTTCCGTCCCGCCGGGTGACGGCCGCTTCCACCGGCCCCGCCTCCGGGCGCAGGGCGTGCACCACCACCTCGTCGTTCCCCGGCACGTCGATCACACAGGTGTCCGGGGCGGCAGCCAGCAGGACGCCGGCCCAGCCCGCGTCCGTCCCCGGCCTCAGGCGGACGTGCCGTACCGCCGCGTCGTCGGGGCGGTGCGCCATGGCGGCCACCAGGACGGCCAGGCCGCGCAGGACGGCCCACGGCACCGCCGCCACCGCCCGCGCCGCGCGGCGGGGGTCGCCCCGGAAACCGGAGCCGGCGGCCAGGCGCATCCTGCGGGCCGCGAACGCCCCGCCCAGCGCGGCGGCGCCGGCCACCGCCAGCTCGACCGGCGACACCGAGCTGATGGACACCAGCGTCAGCCCGAGCAGCACGGCGCACCACACCGCGATCTCGAAACCAGCGTGCACCGCACCTCCTGCTGCTCAGGTCATTGTTCGACGATCCGTGGTCGGCCGCCGCACGATGCGCCGTGGCGTCACCGACCGTCACCCGCACGGGGCCCGCGCTGCCGGGCGTCCCTGTTCAGTCGGGCGGCTCCGGCGGATGCGGTCCCGGTTCCGGTGCGACGGGTTCGCCCGGACGGGGTGGGGCGGGCGGTTCGGGCGGCGGGGTGGGCGAACCGGGAGGCGCGGGCGGGTCCGGTGGCGTCGGGGGCCGGGTCGGCTCCGGCGGACGCGGCGGCTCGGCCGGCTTCGGCGGTACGGGGGGCGGCGGGGGCCCGGGCGGCGGTGGGGGAGCGACGTCGGGGTCGTGCGGTACGGGAACGGTGCCCATGAGTGTTCCTATCGGCCGAGGGCGTTCTCGAGCTGCTTCTTGTTCATCTTCGAGCGGCCGTGGATGTTGCGCTGCCTGGCCTCGTTGTACAGCTGCTCCTTCGTGGGGCCCTTCGAGCCGCTGTGGGAGCGCAGGCCGCCGCGCCGGGAGGAGGAGATGTCCTGGACGGAGCTGCGACTGGCGGTCTTCGACTCGCCGTGCCGGGCCCGTTCCTTGTTCACCGTGCGGGCGGCGATCTCCTTGGCGCGCTGCTCGCTCTCGCCGCGCTCCTGCGCGCTCTCCTTGATGTGCTCGTACTGGCGTTCCCGCTTGGGAGACGATCCGCGAGGCATGTCACTCACTCCTACTCGTCGGGTGGCTGCGGGCCCGGGCGCCCCGCAACAGGGAGACGAACCCGGCCCGGGCCCGGGGCAAACCCGCGCCCACCCGTCCGGCCGCGGACCGCGCACCGCCGGCGAGGGCGCCGAGACGCTGGGCGGCTCGCTGCTGGACGCTGCGGGCGCGGGCCCGGTCGTCGAACCGGCCGTGGGCTCCGAAGTCCTGCCACGAGTCCACCGGCTGGAACAGGTTGTCGGGGTCGTCGGCGCGCCGGTGCTCATCGGTCTGCTGGGAGGCGAAGCCGGTGCGGGCCAGGTAGCGGTCCAGCAGGCCCGGCACGAGTGCGTTCGCGACCAGGGTGGCCACCGTGCTGGCTCCGACCCAGTACTCGCGCCGCGCCGGGTGGTCGGCCGCGTACAGCACGGCGCGGGCGGCGACCTCGGGCTGGTAGATCGGCGGCACCGGCTGCGCGCGCCGGGGCAGCCGGGAGCGGACCCAGTCGAACTGCGGAGTGTTCACGGCCGGCATCTGCACCATGGTGCTGTGCACCCGGGTGCCGGAGGCGAGCAGTTCGCAGCGCAGCGCCTCGTGCCAGCCCTGGATGGCGTGCTTGGCGCCGCTGTAGGCGCTCTGCAGGGGTATGCCGCGGTAGGCGATGGCCGAGCCGACCTGCACGACCACACCCGAGTCGCGGGGCAGCATGCGGCGCAGCGCGGCGCCGGTGGCGTACACGTAGCCGAGGTAGCTGACCTCGGTGACGTGCCGGAACTCCTCGGGGGTGATCTCGGTGAAGGGGGCGAAGACGGTGGCGAACGCGTCGTTGACCCACACGTCGATCGGTCCGAGCTCCTCCTCGACCCGCTGCGCGGCCTCCTCCACGGCCCGCGGGTCGGCGACGTCCGTCTCGATGGCGATCACCTCGGCGGCGCCGGCCCGCTCGGCCTCGCGCACCGCCCCGTCCAGGCCGGCCCTGCCGCGGGCGATCAGGGCGAGCCGGTCCCCGCGGGCGGCGAACGCCACGACGCAGGCGCGCCCGATGCCGGCGCTGGCCCCGGTGACCACCACGGTCCGGACGGCGGGTTCGTGAAGTGTCATGCGGTGCGGGTGCCCGCGATCGGCGGCCGGAAACGGCCGTGGCGGCCGTGCGACGGGGCGCCGCCGGGCCGGGGCGTCGAGAGCCGGTGAACCCGTCCGGACGCGAGCGAGGAGGCGGTCGACGCCGGCTGCGGCGCCGCCCGGTGCCGTGGCCGCCCGCCGGTACGCCGTTCGGCTCAGCCGGGCCCGCGCGGCCGCGGGAGTGCGGGCAGCGTGGTCTCCATGGGAACTCTCATTGCCCGCCTCACCGCCGCTGCTCGGTCGGACGGCGACGGCGGTATCGGTGGTATCGGTGATATCGGTGTCCGGGCGCTGAAGGTGCTCGACGCCGTGGGTGGGGCCGAGGAGCTCGACGTGGTCGTCGAGCCGTTGAAGCGTGTCGTCCAGGGCCTTCCGTTGGGGCGGTTGCGCGGGGTGTTGCACGGCCGGCCGCTGGGGCACCCGCTGCATCCGGCGCTCGTGCAGGTACCGGTGGGTGCGTGGCTGTCGGCGGGTGTTCTCGACCTCGTGCCGGGCTCGGAGCGTGCCGCGCGCCGACTGGTCGCGGTCGGTGTCGTCGCGGCCGCGCCGGCGGCGTGGGCGGGTTGGGTCGACTGGGCCGAGCAGCCCGAGCGGCAGCTGCGGACGGGTCTGCTGCACGCCGCGTCGGTCGCGACCGCGATCGGGCTGTACGGCGCGTCCTGGGTGGCCCGTTCGCGCGGCCGTGACGGGCTGGGGCGGGTTCTCGGCTTCGCCGGGCTGGCCGCGGCCGGCTGCGGCGCGTCGATCGGTGGCCACCTCGCGTACCGGCAGGCGGCCGGCGCGAACAAGGCGGAGCCCGTCCCGCACCTGATCGAGCCCGGCTGGCACGTCCTCGGGCGCGTGGCCGACTTCACCGTCGGTGAGGCGGCGCGTCGGATGGTCGGCGAGGTGCCGGTGCTGGTGGTCCGGGAGTCCTCGGAGGTGTTCCACGTCCTGGCCGATCGCTGCAGCCACTCCTCCGGTCCCCTCTCGCAGGGGGAGGTCGCCGACGGTTGTGTGACGTGTCCCTGGCACGGGAGCGTCTTCCGCCTCTCGGACGGCTGGAACGTGGGCGGCCCGGCGACCGCCCCGCAGCCGCGCTTCGCCACCCGCACGGACGGTGACGGAAACCTCCAGGTGCGGCTGCCCGACGCCGGCTGAGCGCGCCCGGCCCGCCCGTCCGCCCGGCGCACCGCCGCAGTCCTCCGCGGCCGACCCAGGAAGGCAGACCCTTGAGCGAGTTCGACCGTGCGCGAGCCCACCGGAAGTCCGAGGACCTGTCGCACCTCAAGGACGAGGTCGACGAGAAGAACACCGAGCACATCGAACGCGCCCGGCAGGACGAGGACGAGAGCCCCCGCCCCGAACCCGAGCAGGACGCCGCCGAGCGGCCGGAGAGCTCCGAGCCGGACTGACCCGGCCGGTACCCGACCGCCGGACCGCGTCGGCGGGCCACCGGAAGCCGACCGGTCCGGGGGCCCGCTCAGGGACCGGGGGCGAGCCGGGCCGCGGTTTCGAGCATCAGCGCGTGGACGAAGGCCTGGGGCAGGTTGCCGCGAAGTTGGCGCTGGGCGACGTCGAACTCCTCCGCGTACAGGCCGGGCGGCCCGCAGGCGGCGCGGTTGCGTTCGAACCAGCGCAGCGCCTGCCCGTCGTCGTGCTGCTGGTGCTCGGCCAGGGCCATCACGAATCCGCACAGCAGGAACGCTCCCTCGGCGTCCTGGAGCGGCCGCCGGTCGTGGCGGAACCGGTAGACGTAGTGGTCCTGCACGAGGTCGGCGCGCACCGCGCGCAGGGTGGCGGTGCTGCGGGGGTCGTCGGCGGGCAGGGCGCCGCGGACGGCGGGCAGCAGGAGGGACGCGTCCACGCCGGCCCGGGTCGGGGAGCGCTGCCACCGCCCGGTGGGGTGCAGGCAGTCGGCGGAGGTGCCTGCCACGATCGCGTCCGCCAGCGCCTCCCAGCGGGCGGCGCGCCCGCCGTCGGCCCGGGGCGCCGCGGCGGCGATCGCGCGCAGACCGGCCGCGCAGATCAGGCGGCTGTGCGCCCACCGGTCGTCGTGCAGTTCCCAGATCCCGGCGTCCGGCTCGCCGTGCCGGGCGGCGATCGCGTCGGCGGCGGTGAGCGCGGCGCGCCGGCCGTCGGAGTCGAGCCGGTCGTGGCGGGCGGCGGCGGCGAGCAGCAGCAGGCTCTCGCCGAACACGTCGAGCTGGAACTGGCGGTTGACGTGGTTGCCGACGACGTCGAAACCGCCGGGGTAGCCGGGCAGGTCGAGGGGGCGCTGGTCGGGCACCGCGGCACCGGTGGCGGTGTAGGCGGGGGCGAGCGCGGGGCCGTGTTCGAGCAGGCGGGCGGTGACGTACCGCACGGAGTCGTCCAGCAGCGGGTACGGCCCGGCGGCGGCGACGGCCTGGCCGATGTAGGCCTGGTCGCGGATCCACACGTACCGGTAGTCGTAGTTGCGGCCCTGCTCGGCGCGTTCGGGCAGGCTGGTGGTGGCGGCGGCGACCGTCCCGCCGCCGGGACCGGTCAGCCCGGTCAGGACGGTGTAGGCGTGCCGGGCATCGCGGCGGCCCAGGGTGTGCGCGAGGTCGGGCACGCGGGCGGCCCAGGCCGCTTCGGTCGCCCGCCACAGTCCTTCGGCCGGCTCGGGTGCGGGCAGGGGCCGGTCGGAGATCTCCAGGACCAGGTCGTGGTGCTCGCCGTCCTTCAGGCGCAGGGCGGCGGACAGCGCCGAACCGCCTCGGTGGGCGTCCGGTGCGCCGCTCCAGCGCAGGTGCAGTCCGCCGGCCCGCGCCGTCCACCTGCCCTGCTCGTCCCGTTGGACCTCGCGCAGTCGGTGCGCGCCGAAGCCGGGCGCCGGCTGCAGGTGGACGTCGACGCGGGTGTCGCCGTCGACGGCCAGGACCCGGCGCACGACCACCGCGCGGTGCGGGTCGCCGGGGTGGGCGAGGGCTTCGCGGCACTCGACGATGCCGCTGGTGGTGATCCAGCGGCTGCGCCAGATGAGGCTGCCGCTCTCGTAGTAGCCGCCCCAGACGAACGGTTCGGCGGGAGTGACGCTGTACCAGCCGGGCCCGCCGATCAGGGCGGCGAAGACGGCGTCGCTGTCCCAGGCGGGTGCGCACAGCCACACGATGTCGCCACGCGGTCCGACCAGGGCGCCGCGCTCGCCGTCCGCGAGCAGGGCGTAGTCGCGCAGGGCATGGGGAGCGGGCGGGCCGTCGGCGGATCCGGTCAAGGTCTTGCCTCCCTCGGTGCGGGGCTGCGTCTGAGTGCGCGGGGTGGCGCCGACCGGCGCCGTCGGGGGCGGGCCGGTCGTTCTCAGGCGTGGACACGGAAGCGCTGCGCCACCTCGGACCGGACGGTCAGGCCGAGGCCGGGCTCCCCGCTCCGGCCCGGGCTCACCGATCCGCCGTCCGGGTCGAGGGCCCCGTCGAAGAGGAGGTCCTCGATGCGGACGTGGTCGTGGAACCACTCCAGGTGGCGCAGGTTGGCGGTGGCCGCGGCCGGGTGGGCGTGGACGTGCGGGGCGCAGTGCCCGGACAGTTGGAGGCCGTGCGCCTGGGCGAGGGCGGCGGCGCGCAGCCAGACCGTGATGCCGCCGCAGCGGGTGGCGTCCGCCTGCAAGCAGTCCACGGACGGGGCCATCCGGGCGAAGTAGGGCAGGTCGTAGCCGTATTCGCCGGCCGCGACGTCCGCGGTGACGGCGTCGCGGACGTGGGCCAGGCCGGTGAGGTCGTCGGAGGAGACGGGTTCCTCGAACCAGCCGACCCCCGGGCCGGCCAGTGCCCGTCCGACGCGGACGGCCTGTTTGCGGGTGTAGGCCCCGTTCGCGTCGACGTACAGCTCGGCGTCGTCACCGACCACCTGCCGGGCCTGCTCCACGCGGTCCAGGTCGCGCCGTTCGCGGGTGCCCCGGCTCTCCCCGATCTTGATCTTGAAGCGGTCGATCCCCTGGTCGGCCCAGCCCGCGAGCTGCTCGGCGAGTCGCCGGTCGGTGTAGGTGGTGAAGCCGCCGCTGCCGTAGACCGGGACGTCGTGGTGGGCGGCGCCGAGCAGGTCGATGAGGGGGAGGTCGAGGAGGCGGGCCTTGAGGTCCCACAGGGCGATGTCGATCGCGGAGACGGCGCCGGCGATCAGCCCGGGCCGGCCGGCGTTGCGCATCGCGCGGCTCATCGCCTCGTTGGCCGCGGGGACGTCGAACGCGGGGCGGCCGACGACGATGTCGTGGAGTTGCCCGGCGATCACCCGGGCGGTGGCGGGGGCGCCGTAGGTCCAGCCGAGGCCGGTGACGGCCTGGCTGCGGGCCTGGACGAGGACCATGGTGGTGGAGTCCCAGGCGAGGGTGCCGTCGGCCTCCGGGGCGTCGGTGGGGAAGTCGAGGACCTGCACCTGGAGGGCCTCGACCATCGGGGCGGCGGCGGTCCGCACGGCGGTCACCCCCTCCTGGCCAGGCGGCGCCGGGTGGCGAGGACGGCGACCGCCGCCAGGCCGGTCAGCGTGCCCGCGACGCCTGCGGTCAGCAGACCGGCCGCCAGGGGACGGGGCCGTGGTCGCGGGGTCGCCTTCTCCGGGTGGTCGGCGGGTGGTGGTCCGTCCAGTGCCAGGGCGAGGGCTTCGGCCAGGTGCAGGGCCCGGCGGCCGGTGGCGGCCTGGTCGATCTGGGTGCGGCAGCTGAAGCCGTCGGCCAGGACGAAGGCGCTGGGGGCGGTGTCGCGGACGGCCGGCAGGACGCCCTGCTCGGCGATGGCCCGCGACAGGTCGTAGTGCCCTTGCTCGAAGCCGAAGTTGCCAGCCAGGCCGCAGCAGCCCTCGTCGAGCACGTTCGCGTCCAGGCCGGCGCGGCGCATCAGTTCACGGTCCGGATCGGTGCCGAGGACGGCGTGCTGGTGGCAGTGGACCTGTACGGTGGCCGCCCGGCCGGCCCGGGGCGGTTGCCAGCCGTCGGGCGCGTGGTTGGCGAGGTGTTCGGCGAAGGTGCGCGTCTGCGCGGCCAGACGCGCGATGTCCTGGTCCCCGGCGAGCAGGTCGGGGGCATCGCTGCGGAAGACCGCGGTGCACGAGGGTTCGAGCCCGATGATCGGGGTGCCGGCCTCCAGCCACGGTCGCAGCACGCGCGTGGTGCGCCCGAGGACGCGGCGGGCGGTCGCGAGCTGGCCGGTGGAGATCCACGTCAGACCGCAGCAGACCGGACCGGCCGGCACCGCGACCTGGAAGCCGGCGTCCTCCAGGACGTGGACCGCGGCGTCCGCGACGTGCGGGTGGAAGTGGTTGGTGAAGGTGTCCGGCCACAGCAGCACGGTGCGCGGATCGCGCGGATCGGGCTGAGGCCCGCCGGTCCGGTGCCAGGTCTCCTGGAACGACTCGGCGGCGAACAGCGGTGCGTCGCGGCGGGGGTCGATGCCGGCCAGTGCCTTCCCGATCCGGCCCAGGGCCGGCGCGTGCAGGGCGGCGTTGGCCAGGCCCGGCGCCGCCAGCGTCCGGGTCAGGTGTGTCCACAGGGGGAGCCAGCCCATGGCGTAGTGGGCGGGAGGGCGCAGCCGGCCCTGGTAGTGGTGGGCGAGGAACTCGGCCTTGTAGGTGGCCATGTCGACCCCGACCGGGCAGTCGGACTTGCAGCCCTTGCAGGCCAGGCACAGGTCGAGGGCGTCGCGGACCTCGGTGGAGCGCCAGCCGCCGGTGACGGGGGAGTCCTCGTGGCCGCCGAGCATCTCGAACAGCAGCCGGGCCCGGCCGCGGGTGGAGTGCTCCTCCTCGCCGGTGGCCCGGTAGGACGGGCACATCACCCCGCCCTGGTGGGTGCGGCAGTTGCCGATGCCCACGCAGCGCAGCACCGCCCGGCCGAAGTCGTTGCCGTCGTCCGGGTACCCGAAGTGCGTCTGCTTCGGCTCGGGCCGCCACGCGGCGCCCAGGCGCAGGTTCTCGTCCACGCGGCGGGGGTGGACCACCTTGCCGGGGTTCATCCGGTCGCCCGGGTCGAACAGCGCCTTGACCTCGCCCATCGCGTCGACCAGGGGCTGCCCGAACATCCGCGGCAGCAGTTCGCCGCGGGCCTGCCCGTCACCGTGTTCGCCCGACAGTGAACCGCCGTAGGAGGCGACGAGGTCGGCCGCGTCGAACAGGAACGCCCTGAACTCCTCGACGCCCTTGCCCGCGCGCAGCTCGAACGGGATCCGGGTGTGGACGCAGCCCTGCCCGAAGTGCCCGTACAGGGAGGCCTGTTGGTAGCCGTACCGGTCGAAGAGTCGCTCCAGGTCGCGCAGGTAGTCGCCGAGCTTCTCCGGGGCGACCGCGGAGTCCTCCCAGCCCTCCCACGTCTCGGAGCCGTCCGGCGGCCGGGCCGTCACGCCGAGTCCCGCCTCCCGGGCCCTGAGCATCTCCTGCTCGCGCGCCGGGTCGTCGGAGAGCGCCACCCGCGGGTCGTCCTCGGCGCGGCCCAGCGACCGCAGCAGCTCGTACGCCTGCGCGTCGGCCTCCTGCCTGGTGGCGCCGGTGAACTGGACCAGCAGCCAGCTGTCGCCCTCGGGCAGACTCTCCAGCGAGTCCAGGTAGGCCCGCTCCTCGCGCATCAGCTGCGCCATCCGCCCGTCGATGGCCTCCAGTTGGGTGGGGCGGCCGTGTTCGAGCAGCTCGGGGACGGCGTCGGCGGCCCGGTAGATGTCGTCGAAGCCCAGGACCAGCAGGGCCTCCGCGGCCGGCACCTCGACCAGCTCCAGCTCGGCCCGCAGGACGGTCACCAGCGTTCCCTCGCTGCCCACCAGGGCGCGGGCCACGTCGAAGCCGCGCTCCGGCAGCAGGGAGTCCAGGTTGTAGCCCGAGACCCGGCGCGGGATCTTCGGGTAGCCGCGCCGGATCTCGGCCAGGTGGGCGCCGGTGATGTCCCGTAGCCCCCGGTAGAGCCTCGCCCTCGGCCCGCCGGCGGCCACGATCCGGGCGTACTCGTCCTCGCCGGTCGGGCCCGCCCAGAACCGGGTGCCCTCGTAGGTGAGGACTTCGAGACGGCGGACGTTGTCGGCGGTCTTGCCATAGGCCTGGGCGGATGCTCCGCAGCTGTTGTTGCCGATCATGCCGCCCAGCGCGCAGTGGCTGTGGGTGGACGGCTTCGGGCCGAACTTCAGGCCGTGCGAGGCGAGTCGGCGGTTGAGCTCGTCCAGGACGATGCCCGGCTCGACCACACAGGTCCGTGCCTCGGGATCCACCGAGAGCAGCTGGTCGCAGTACTTGGTCCAGTCGATGACCACCGCCTCGTTGGTGCCCTGCCCCCCGAGGCTGGTACCGCCTCCGCGCGAGAGTACCGGGGCGGCGAACCGGGAGCAGACGCCGACCGCGACGGCGCCGGCCTCCACGGTGCGGGGCAGGACCACGCCGATGGGGACCTGACGGTAGTTGGAGGCGTCGGTGGCGTAGGCGCCGCGGCTGCCCGCGTCGAAGCGGACCTCGCCGTCCACCTCGGCGCGCAGGGCCCGTTCGAGTGCGGCGAGGTCGAGTTCAGGGCGGCCGGACATCGGTCAGCTCCGTCCGTTGCCGGGCAGGAACTCCTGGATCTTCGCCTTCACGCCCTGCCGGACGACCGACGTCCGGTCGCTGTCGCCGTGCAGGACGGCGGAGGCGGCGGCCTTGATCTGGTCCCAGGGAGCGTGCGGCGGGATCGGCGGCACGGCCGGATCGGTGCGGAAGTCGATGACGAACGGCCGGTCCGCGGCCAGTGCCTGACGCCACGCCGGCTCCACGTCCTCGGGGCGCTCCACCCGCACTCCGTCGAGGCCGAAGGTCCGGGCGATGTCGGCGTAGCGCACGTCGGGCAGGCTCTGGGACGCTTCGAACTGCGGCGCGCCCTGCATCGCGCGCA
This sequence comes from Kitasatospora sp. NPDC050463, assembly GCF_040655255.1. Taxonomy (NCBI): domain Bacteria; kingdom Bacillati; phylum Actinomycetota; class Actinomycetes; order Kitasatosporales; family Streptomycetaceae; genus Kitasatospora; species Kitasatospora sp. NPDC050463. The sequence continues at coordinate 32,075 of NZ_JBFAJO010000024.1, read as the reverse complement.
TCTCCCAGGTGACCTGATTCAGGTCGTGGTTGTTCAGGACGGCGACGACCATCCGCGGGTCGGCCCACTCCCGGTAGTACTTCGCGGCGGTGATCAGCTCGGCGAGGCCGTTCATCTGCATGGCGCCGTCGCCCACGATCGCGATCGCCGGCCGGTCGGGGTGCGCGAACTTCGCGCCGATCACGTACGGCACACCCGGCCCCATGGTCGCCAGCGTCCCCGACAGCGAGCCGCGCATGTCGCCGCGCATCCGCAGGTGCCGTGCGTACCAGTTCGCCGCGGAGCCGGAGTCCGCGGCCAGGATCGCGTTGTCGGGCAGCAGCGCGTCGAGGGTGTGGACGACGTGTTCGGGGTTGACCGGGTCCGCGGACACCTCGGCGCGGCGCCGCATGACCTCCCACCAGCGTGCCGCGTTCTCCTCCACCGTCTTGCGCCACGCGCCGTCCGCCTTGCGTTCCAGCAGCGGAATCAACCGGCGCAGCGCCTGGCCGGCGTCGCCGACGAGATTGACCTCGAACGGGTAGCGCAGCCCGACCATGGCCGGGTCGATGTCGATCTGCACCGCCCGTGCCTGGCCGAACTCGGGCAGGAACTGGGTGTAGGGGAAGCTCGAACCCACCACCAGGAGCGTGTCGCAGTCCCGCATCATCTCGTAGGACGGGCGGGTGCCGAGCAGGCCGATCGAGCCGGTCACGTACGTCAGGGTGTCGGGCAGCGCGTCCTTGCCGAGCAGCGCTTTCGCCACACCGGCACCGAGCAGGTCGGCGACCTGCTCGACCTCGGGCCGGGCCGAGCGGGCGCCCTGCCCGATCAGCATCGCGACCTTCTCGCCGGCGTTGAGGACCTCCGCCGCCCGCGCGAGCTCCTCCTGCACCGGCACCGGGGCGTAGCGGGGCACGCCGAGGCTGGAGGGGACCTGCTTGAACGCGTGCGCCGGGGGCTCGTAGTCGAGTTCCTGCACATCGGCCGGGATGATCACCGCGGTGACCGTGCGCCGGGTCGCGGCGACCCGCAGGGCGCGGTCCAACACGTTCGGCAGCTGGGCCGGGACGGTGACCATCTCGCAGAACTCCGAGGCCACGTCCTTGTAGAGGGTCAGTAGGTCGACTTCCTGCTGGTAGGAGCCGCCCATCGCGGAGCGGTCGGTCTGCCCGACGACGGCGACCACCGGGACGTGGTCGAGCTTGGCGTCGTACAGGCCGTTCAGCAGGTGGATCGCGCCCGGACCGGAGGTGGCCGCGCACACTCCGGTCCGGCCGGAGAACTTCGCGTACCCGACGGCCTCGAAGGCGGCCATCTCCTCGTGCCTCGCCTGGACGAACCTCGGCCGGTCGTCGGCGCGGCCCCAGGCCGCGAGCAGCCCGTTGATGCCGTCACCGGGGTAGGCGAAGACGTACTCGACCTCCCAGTCACGGAGCCGCTCGAGTACGTAGTCGGAAACCTTCATGACCCAACTCCTCCCTGTGCGGTTCGGGCACTTCGGGTATCTCGGGCACTTCTGGTACTTCGGGCCCCTTGGGCACTTCGGGCGCGCCTCGGGCACAGATACGGCTAACCGCTGGTGCCGCGATGAAACCGGCCCCGGCGTCACCGGCGGGGTAACCGGCGGCGTCACCGGCGTCCGGCCGGGGTGCGGTCGGTCCAGTCGAGCAGCCGGTCCAGGGGCCACGTGGTGACCAGCCGGTCCGACGACAGCCCGGCTCGCGCCGCCCGGGCACAACCGGAGGACTGCCAGTGCAGTTGCTCGGGAGCATGGGCGTCGGTGTCCACGGCGAACAGGCAGCCCGCCTCCACCGCCAGGTGCAGCAGTTCGTCGGGCGGGTCGCGCCGCTCGGGACGGCAGTTGATCTCCACGGCCGTCCCGTGCTCGGCGCAGGCGGCGAAGACGGCGCCGGCGTCGAAGCGGGACTGCGGTCTGCCACGACCGGTGACGATGCGGCCCGTGCAGTGCCCGAGGACGTCGACCCGCGGACTGCTCACCGCCGCGAGCATCCGGGCGGTCATCGGCCCGGGTTCCGAGCGCAGTTTCGAGTGGACCGAGGCCACCACGACGTCGAGCCGGTCGAGCAGCTCCTCCTCCTGGTCGAGCGAGCCGTCGTCGAGGATGTCGCACTCGATTCCGGACAGCAGGCGGAAGGGCCCCGGTCGTGCGTTGTAAGCCGCCACCGCCTCCAGTTGGAGCCGGAGGCGGTCGGGGCTGAGGCCGTGGGCGATCGTCAGGCGCGGGGAGTGGTCGGTCAGCACGGTCCACCGGTGTCCGACCGCGCGGGCGCTGTCCGCCATCTCCTCGATCGGGCTGCCACCGTCGGACCAGTCCGAGTGGACGTGGCAATCGCCCTGGGTGGCGGCCAGCAGTCTCCAGCCTTCCCCGGCGGCCGGACCGGCCTCCGCCTCCAGACGTGCGAGGTACGCGGGCACCTCGCCGGCCGAGGCCTGGGCGATCACCTCCGCGGTGACCGGGCCGACGCCGCGCAGCCGGCGGGCCCGCTCCGCGTCCACCGGGCCGGACGGCAGGGCGCGAGCCGCGTCGGCCGCCGTGTGGAAGGCGCGGACCCGGTACGGTGACGCGTCCTTCCACTCCAGCAGGAAGGCGACGCGGCGCAGTGCCTCGACCGGTTCCATTCCTCCAGTGTTCGCCAGGTCCCACCGGTCCGCGCGGCTGCGTCGGTCCGCGGCGTTCGTCTGGTTTCCGGGCGATCGGGCGGCGGCGGCCCGGGCGGTGGTCACCGCCCTCCGGGTCCACGGTCAGGACCGGGCGCGCCGGAGGAGTCGGGACGGCGGGACGGGCCGGGGCGCGCGACCCTCGGCCGTGGGCCGGGCCGGCGGGGAGCCGGTCCGGCCCGGGCGTGGCCCGGGCGGCGCCCGGAGTCCACCAGGCGGCGACCGGTCAGGACGTACTGGACCAGGCACCCGGCGGCGACCAGGAGCGCCCCCGCCACCCCGTCGAGGAGCCAGTGGTTGGCGGTACCCATCACCACCAGCAGGGTGGCCGCCGGGTAGAGCACCGCCGCGAGGCGGACCCACGGGATCCGGGTGGCGGTGACGACGACGGTGGTGCACCAGAGGGACCAGCCGATGTGCAGGGAGGGCATCGCGGCGTACTGGTTGGTCAACGCCGTGACCACGCCGCCCGGCTCGACGTCCGGACCGGCGGCGCCGGGAGCGTCCCGCAGCCCGAGCCCGGGGGTGAGCCGGGGCGGGGCGAGTGGAAGTCCCCAGTAGCCGACCAGGGCCAGCCCGGTGGTGACGAACAGCACGGTACGGCCGGTGCGGTAGTGCACGGGCCGGGTCACGTAGAGCCAGCCCAGGACGGCCAGCGGTATCGCGAAGTGCAGGACGTGGTAGTAGTCGAGCATCAGGTCCATCAGCCACGCGTGGCCCCGGACCCAGCGGTTGACGGCGCCTTCCGCGTCCACGTGCAGCAGCTGTTCCAGGTGCAGCAGCTGCTCCGCGTTCTCGACGGCGGTCGCGTTGCGATTCGGGGGTGCGTTGCGGATGAAGGAGTAGATGCCGTAGCAGACCTGGATCAGCAGCAGTTCGAGCAGCAGGTCGGGTCGGCTGACCGGTCGCAGCCGCGGCGGCAGGAGCGGCAGGAAGGGACGTCCGAACGGCCGGCGGCCGGCCGGCCCGGGCGCCCGCCGCACCTGCCAGAGCGGGTCGTCGCGCAGGCGGAACGGCAGCACGGCGGCCGCCCCGGCGGCGAACAGCGTGCCGGCGCCCCGGAGCAGGGCGCTGGTCACCGGGTCGGGACGGGGCGCCAGCAGTCCGGCCGGCAGCAGTACCGCCGTCGCCGTGGCGACCGGCCACAGCGGCCGCTCCTCCGGGCGCGGCCTCAGCCGTCCCAGAGCTGCCAGCAGCAGCCAGCCGAGGTCGGACGGAAGAGCGACCGCCGACAGCAGGACGCTCGCACAGCCGACCACGGCCAGGGACAGCAGCACCTGTCCGTCGCCGTGGTAGCGCGCACAACGGCGGACCGCGAGCCCGCCGACGGCGAGTGCCACGGCCGCCCAGACACACGACAGCGGCACCCCGTGGAGGCCGAGCCGCACCAGCAGACCGAGCGCGGACCTGTTCTCCGGGTCCGTGACCGGCTCCGCGAGGTGGTGCCAGGCCGCGACCGTCGCGGAGGGGCGGAGCACGAGGGCCGCGCCACCGAGCGTCAGGGCGGTCGTGAGGGCGACGAGTGCCGGGCGCCGTCCGCGCCACCGCCAGGCGGGCACCAGGAACAGCAGCAACGCCGGCTGGACGGCGATCGCGGCCCCGAGCGCCGGCCCCCCGGGCCGCCGACGGCCGGTGGCCAGGAACTCGGTCAGGACGAGCGCCAGGCAGGACAGGGCCAGTACGGCGTCGACGGCGTAGCCTCGCAGATCGGCGCTGATCAGGACGGCGCTCGGTCCCAGCGGGGCGATCCAGTACGACAGCGATGCCGCGTCGGGTCGTTCGCCGGCGGGCGGTGCGGTCGGGCGGCCGTTCCCGGGCGGGCCGGGGGCCGGGCCGCCGGGGCGGCGCGGCCGAGGCGCGGTGCGTCGGGCGGCCGCATCGGGACGCGGCACCGCGGCCGGCAGGTTGCGGGCCACCAGCGCGCCGGCGGCGGCGACCGCGGCGAGCGCCGCAAGCAGCAGCACGATGCGCGGCACGGTCTCTCCCGGGCCGAGCGCACGGAGGACCGCGCCCGCGACGGGGTTCTCCCTACCGGTGGCGAGCGCTTCGACGCGCCGTCGCTGAGCCGGACGCCCGAGGGCGTGCCAGGTGACGGCCGCCGCCGTGCCCAGAGCCAGCAGCCTGCAACAGAGCGGCCCGTACCGACGGACGGCGGTGCGGGACTTCGCGACGGCTGAGCGGCCGGCGGACTTCCGGGTCGCCGGGACCTCCATCAACGCCCACCTCCCGGCTCCGTACGCCGCTACCGGGTCGGGTGCCCCGGGCGGGTGCGTTGTAACGCGCCGGGTGGCGAGGATCCGCCCGGCGCTTCACCCGGGCGGGTCGCCGGGCGCGTTACCCGCCGACGTTCCGGGTAGGCGCTGCGGCGCACCCGGACGAGGACCGGAAGCCGGGCCCGACGTCGGGCCTGCCGCCGCGCCCCTGCGGCGGACGCCTCCGCGGCCCGGTCCGGGGGCCGGCCGCACCCGGAGCCCCTGGGGGCCGCCGATGCCACGAACGACCAGTCCGAACCACGACCGGGAAACGAGGGCGACGCCATGAGCACTCCCGACGAGCAGGACACCGCGCGGCGCGACGAGGATCAGGTGCGGGAGCGGTCCGCGGAGCAGCGGAACATCACGTCACCGACCCCGAAGGACGTCCGGGCCAAGGCCGAGGACGACGATGAACCCGAACCGCCGGCGGCCGATACCCAGGCGCCCTGACACCCGGTCCCGACCCGGACCCGACCCGGACCCGAGCTGGTCTCGGCCAGGTCGGGACCGGGTGCGGCCACGCGACGGCCCGGCGATTAATGGCTCGACATCGGTCACGGTGATCGGGGACGCTTCGCGTGATGACCAGAATCGACGACACACCGCCCGCGTGGGACGAGCGCACCCAGCTCACCACGTTCCTCGACTACACACGTGACACCGCCCGCGCCAAGTGCGAGGGCGTCTCCGCGGAGAACGCCCGCAAGGCGCTCCTGCCGGGCTCACCGCTGATGACCATGAGCGGAGTGATCAACCACCTCCGCTGGGTCGAGTACTACTGGTTCCAGGTGGTCTTCCTCGGCGAGGAGGACCACGGCCCCTGGACCGAGGAGGACCCCGACCGCGAGATGCGGATCGCCGTCGACTTCCCGCTCACGCAGTTGCTCGACGAGTACGCCGAACAGAGCGCCCGCTACCGCGAGCTGGTCGCCGGGAACGGCCTGGACGACCGGGCCCGGCGAGCCGTCCGCGACGGCCTCCACGTCGACCTGCGCTGGATCCTCCTCCACCTCACCGAGGAGACGGCCCGCCACAACGGCCACCTGGACATCCTGCGCGAGCTGCTCGACGGCACGACCGGCGACTAGGACCAGGGCCGGGTGCGGTCGTGATGGTTCGGCCGTTCACAGGAGGCCCAGGTGGTGGGGGACGCTGACGACGGAGACGTAGTGCCCCAGGTCGTGGATGAACCGGGACTCGTCGTCGCCGAAGGCCAGCGCGCGGGTGACGGAGCGCAGGCCGTCCGCGCCGATGACCAGGTCGTAGTCCCGCACGAGTCCGCCGGCGAAGGTGACCGTGACGTGGTCGGCCGTCTCGTCGAGGGCGGTGACGGAGTCGTCGAAGAGGTACTCGACCTCTCCCGTCGCGGCTCGCCGGTGTCGGTCTGCGGAGCCTCCCTCGGCGGGCGAACCCCGCCCGGTCTCGGCCCTATGCGGTGTCGGGAAGCAGGGCGTCGTCGGGCCGACCGGGTGTCGCGCCGGCCGCTTCGTGGCCGGGGCGGCGGGTGCGTTCCGCCCATGCGGCCACCGGCGGGCCTGCCGCGCCCAGCGCCGCGAAGAACACGCCGAGCAGCAGCCAGCCCGTGTGGCCGAGTCCGAGGACCGCCGTCGTGAGGACCACCGGCGCCAGGGCCTGCCCGGCGTCGAAGCCGATGCCGAAGAAGCCCTGGTACTGCCCCTGGGCGTGGTCGGGGGCGAGGCCGAAGCCGAGCGCGAAGCCGGCCGAGGACTCCCACACCTCTCCGAGGCTGTGCACGCAGACGGCGAGGACGGCGAGCCCCGGCGCGACCCAGGCCGGGACGTCCGCGGTCAGGGCCATCAAGGGGCAGCTGACCAGGAAGAGCAGCCCGGCGACCCGGAACGCCCGGCCGCCCTGGCGCGGTGTCTCCACCCGGGAGCCGATCCTGCTCTGGAGCAGCACGCACACCCCGCTGTTGACCGCGTAGACCGCGGCCACCGTCCAGCGGGGCGCGTCGGTGTGGGCGGAGAGCCAGATCGGCAGGAGCAGGGAGACGGTCTGGTACTGCAGGCCCATGGCGCCGTAGAGCGCGGTGAAGGACACGAACAGCCGGTCGGAAAGCACGGCCCAGCGGTGGTGCTCCTCGGGGCGGGGCAGGGGCTGGTAGTCGGGGACGCCGATCAGGGCGATCAGGGCGGCGCAGGCGAAGCTGGCGGCGTTGGCGAGGATGAGCACGGTGTAGGCCATGCGGGTGTCGACCGAGATGGCGAAGGCGGCGCCGAGGGTGCCCAGGACCACGCCGAGGTTGACGAAGGTGCGGAGTCTCGCCCTGAACGCGGCCGGGCGTTCACCGCCGGTCCGGGCGATGAGCGCACCGCCTGCGGCGCCGCCCGCCGTCGCCGCCAGTCGGTCCAGGGTGGCGATGAGCGTGAACGTGACCCAGTCGTGGATGAGGACGAAGGCGGCCATCGTCGCGGCCTGCATCACGAGGGCCGTCAGCCAGACCTTCCGCGGCCCGTACCGGTCGGCCAGGTTCCCGGCCGGGATGCCGGCCAGCAGCCCGACCAGCCCGGCGATCGTGAGGCCCAGGCCGACCTGTGCGGCAGGCAGGTGCACCACCAGCGTGAAGTAGAGCACCGAAGCGGTGTTGAACAGTCCGTTGCCCACCCGGCTGACGAAGCTCGCGACGATGAGGGCACGCTGAGGACCGCTTGGCGCCGCCGAGTTGGATATCCGCGGTCCGGCGCTCTTCCCGATCATGCGGAACAGGCTAACAGCGCCCTCGCGGGCACCCTCCGCAAGGCCCGGGCCGTCTCCGGCTGACCCCAGGGCCTGCGCGGGGAAGACCCTTCGCGACGTGCGCGATAGGGAGCCTTTGCCAATTCTTCGCTCGACTTCCGGCCAGACACGACCGCACCGGCTGATGAGCTGTTGAGGAGTCAAGGAGCCGATCTGTCGTGCCATCGTGGGAGCCGGGCGGCGTTGCAGGGCTGTTGCACGGGAAGTGGTGTGGCTCACAGCCGTCCGGGGCGGTTCGTGATCGCATCGCCTGATGGACGAGTTCGAGAAGACCGGGCCGCTGTCGAAGGCCCGGCGGCCGGCCGCCGCCGTGGCGCTGGTGGCGGTCGCCGTGACCCTGCTCGCGGGCTGCGGGTCCCGTCCGGCCGGTACGGCGAGCGCGGGCGGCGCTTCGTCGGCGTCCGGCACCGCCGGCCCGTGCGGCGTACCGCAGCCGTCGCCGTCCGCAGGGGCGCAGGTGCCGACCGGGTCGGCCCGGGGCGGGGTGCGGATCACCGCCGCCAATGCGGTCTGCGCCGAGTACGAGGTGACCAACCCGGGCAGTGAGCCGGCCGACGTCACCGTGACGTTCAGTCGGCTCGACGCGTCCGGGGGCGCGCTGGACAGCGTGACGCGCACCGTGACCGCGCTCGCTCCGGGCGCCGTCGAGACGGGGCGGGTCGACCTGGGCGCGATCGGGCCGGTGCGGCCCGGTGCGCGCCAGCAGGTCAAGATCCTCAAGGTCCGAAGCGTGCCCAGCGCCGAGGCCCCGCGGCCCGGTGGCCCGTGTCCGGCGTCCGGACTGCGGCTCTCCGCGGACGACGGTAACGCCGCGATGGGCCTGCGCGTGGTCGGCCTGAGCCTGCGCAACTGCGGGACGTCCGCGGTGACCGTCAACGGCTACCCGGCACTGGAACTGCTCGACCTGGAACACCGACCGATCGACGGGGTGAGCATCCTGCCCGGTGGCGCCGCGATCGCCACCGGCACCGGCGCGGACGACCCGCCGCGCAAGATCGTGCTGCGGCCGGGGGAGGGCGCCCGGGCCGCCCTGGTCTGGCGCAACACCACCGAGGCCGGCGAATCGGTCAACGCCCCCTACGTGCGGGTCCGCGCCACCCCGGACGCGGCTCCCGTGATGGTCACCCCGGAACTCGACCTGGGTACCACCGGACGCCTCGGTGTCGGCGCCTGGACGAGGGACGAGCAGCCGCCCGCGACCGGGCCGTCGGCCGCGCGATGACGGCGCCGGGCGCGGCCGTCACGCCGTCCGGGGGCCGGCGGTCGATGAGGCGGTCGATGAACTCGATGGGTCGCCGCTCCCGTTGGTACCGGTGAGGGCCCGTCGGGCGGGTGCCCGGGACGGGTAACGGCCCGGGTGACCCGGGCCGCCGGCGAGGCCTGGTCCCGACCAGTCAGGAGCACACATGAGCAAGACCAGGATCAAGGCCGCCGTCGCGGCCGCCGCAGCCGTCGCCGGCATCGGGCTGGGCGCGGCGCCGGCGTCGGCGGGTGACATCGACGTCACCCCTCACTGCAGCAACAAGCAGTTCGGCGGCACCTTCCTGTGCGGCGGCGCCTACGGTGAGGGCGGGACCTACGTCACCCTCCGGGACGGCACCAGCGAGATCTTCGTGATCGGGACCGACCACGCCGTGTGGACGCGCTGGACGATCGGCAGCTCCGGCAAGCAGAGCGCCTGGACGTCCATGGGCGGCTACTTCACGAGCAAGGTCCAGATCACCCACCAGAGTTCCACCGGCGCCTTCAGCATCACCGCGCGTGGCAGCGACTACAACCACATGTGGTCCCGGGACCGTAGCCAGGGCGGGAACTGGAACGCCTGGTACGTCGACGGGCCGCCGATCGCCGGCGGGGGCGTCGTCATCTCCTGATCCTGCTGATCCTGCGGGGGACTCCCGGAGAGCCGGTCCACGACCGCTCCGGGGCTCCCCTCATGCGTCGGCTGCTCATGCGTCGGCTGCGACTGGATCCGGCGCATCCGGTGGCGTCGCCGGTTCCGGGTCGGGTCCGGCCAGGGGCGGCCCCTGCTCGGAGCGGGGCCGCCCGGAGGTGGTCAGGCCGTCGGGTCGGCGGGCGACTGGAGGAGGGCCGCCAGCACCTTGGGCAGTTCGTCGGCGGAGGCGGCCGTCCGGGCGCGCCACGCCACGTGCCCGTCCGGGCGGACCAGGACGCCACCGTCCGCGTCGACCTCGCGCTGCCGCTCCCAGGTCCCGTACGGGTCGCGCAGGCCCTCGGCGGCGCCGATCGTGCGGACGGTCACCGGCACCCCGGTGAGCCGGGCCGCCTCCCGGGCCGCGTCGTGCCAGCGGTCGCCGCCGCGCCCGGTGAGCAGGACGAAGCGGCCCTGGCCGACCACGTCCAGGGTGGAGCGGCGCCGCCCGCCGTCGTCCAGCCAGGCGTGCGGCAGGCGTGCGCCAGGCCAGGTGGTGGGCCGGTAGTACAGCTCCGCGTCCCGGTCGTCGACCGGCTCGGCGGTGCCGTCGTCCACCCGGGCGCCGCTGCGGTAGCGGTAGCCGATCTCGACGCCGTGCGCGTTGACCTGGTAGTTGATCCGGTCGGTGGCGGCGGCCAGCGCGGTGCGCCGGGCGGCCGCCTCCTCGGTGTCGTCGGCGAGGCCGCGCAGCAGCGCCCACTGCTCCGCCGCGCTCTGCCCGGCGGTGAAGCCCAGCGCCGCCGGGATGCCCAGGAAGTCGAGCATGCTGCGCACCGCGCGGTCGACGATCTGCCCGCCGACCGGCAGCCGCTCGGCCTGGTAGGTGTCCAGCAGGGCGGGGGAGGCCGTGCCGTCCAGGACGAGCTTCAGCTTCCAGGCGAGGTTGAAGGAGTCCGCGACCGCCGAGTTCAGCCCGAGGCCGTTGGTCGGCGGCATCTGGTGCACCGCGTCGCCGACGCAGAACACCCGGCCGCTCCCGTAGCGGGGCGCGACGACCGCGTTGACCTCCCACGGCGAGACCTTCTTGATCCGGACGTCGACGGACGGGTCGCCGATGCTCTCCCGGATGTGCGCGAGGATCTCCTCGTGGTCGTCCGGGTCGAACTCCCCGCCGTGGTCGAGGAAGCGCAGGTAGACCCACTCGGTCCAGGGACGGATGCTGACGAACACCCGGCCGTCCTCCGGCGGGTTGCCGGGCACGGCGCCCATGTAGAGGATGGCCGGGCGGTCGGCGCAGTAGGCCGTGAGGTCCGCCTCGAACCAGACCGAGGCCACCTTGGCCAGCCCGGTGGCGCCCTCCACGGTGAGCCCGGCCTGCTCCATCACCCGGCTCCTGGCGCCGTCGGCGCCGATCACGTAGTCGGCCCGGACGGTGTACTCCAGGCCGGACTGCCGGTCGGCGACCACCGCGGTGACCCCGTCCTCGTCCTGCTCCATGCGCAGGAACTCCTGGCCGAAGCGGAGTTCGCCGACGCCGGCCTGCCGGACCTGCTCGACCAGCAGCGGCTCCAGCCGGTGCTGCGCGAGGTTGCACATCGTGCTCGGGCTGGCCGCGAGGTAGTCGCCGATCCGGTCCGGTCCGTTGCCGTACGCGTCCAGCCGGCTCACCTCGGGGCCGGCGAAGGTCGACATGAAGACGTGGTTGGCCAGCAGCGGGCTCGGCGTGGCCTCGGCCAGCACCTCGCGCTCGACGCCGAGGTCGCGCAGGATCTCGCCGGTGCGCTGGTTCAGCAGGTGGGCGCGCGGGGTGTGCGCGGTGCCCGGGTACTTGCCGACCAGCAGGTGCGGCACGCCGTACCGGGAGAGCGCCAGCGAGGCGGTCAGGCCGGCCGGGCCGGCGCCGACGATCAGGACCGGCACCCGGACGTCGGGGGTGGGGGTCGCCATGGTCAGTTCCCTGCCTTCCGTGCGTAACCGGCGTAGATCACCGACGTGTCCTTGTGAACGCCGAGCTGGAACTGCCGCCCCAGCTCGCCGTAGCTGATCTCGCCCCTGGCGCGCCGGCGCATCGCCTTCAACAGCTCCAACTGCGGGCGCTTGGAGGCGAATCCGACCAGGTCCTGGTTGGTCAGGCCGTGTTTGCGGAAGACGGCGTGCAGCTCGGCCGGCTTGATGAAGCCGGCCCAGTCGTGCAGGTCCTTGGGTGCGAAGCTGACGGACTTCCAGTCCTGCGCCATCTTGATCATCGCGAGCTTGGACCGGAAGGTCCGGTTGATCGTGTCGTACAGGTAGTGGCCGCCGGGCTTGAGCACCCGGACCGCCTCGGCGACCGAGGAGTCCACCGAGGTGACGTGCTCCAGCGTGTCGCAGCAGTAGACGATGTCGAACGAGGCGTCCGGGAACGGGAGTTCCTCGGCGAAGCCCTGGTGGTACTCGATCTCCAGGCCGGACTGGCGGGCGTGCTCGCCGGCGGCCTTCAGCGACGGGCCGGACGGGTCCATCCCGGTGACCCGGCAGCCGGCCTTGGCGAAGTGCTCGGCGAGCAGACCGCCGCCGCACCCCACGTCGAGCACCTTGAGGCCCTTGGGGTCCAGCCGCAGCCGGGTGGTCAGCACGTCGTGGAAGTACTCGAACCGGGCCGGGGTGAACGCCTCCAGCGTGGCGAACGGCTGGTCGTCGTCCCACCAGGAGTGGGTGTTGTAGACGTCGTTGTCGACGGGCATGGCGGGCTCCTCAGGAGGTCTTGACGGTCGGGCGGTAGAGGTCGAGCCAGACGGCCAGGTCGAGGACGCGCTCGAACGCCTCCCGCTCGTCCCGGTCGACGGCCTCGGGCTGTGCGCCGACGGCCGCGGCGAGCGCGGCACGGTCGAAGAGCGTCACCGCCTCGTGGTCCCCGGACAGCAGATCACCGACCTGGCGCTGCAACTGTCCGACGTAGGCGAGCTGCTGGGTGTGCGGGTAGAGCGCCTTGCGCCGCTCCACCACCGAGCTCGGCAGGATGTCCCGCACCGCGGCGCGCAGCAGGCTCTTCTCCCGGCCGTCGAAGGTCTTCATCGCCCAGGGCGTGTTGTACACGTACTCGACCAGGCGGTGGTCGCAGAACGGCACCCGGACCTCCAGGCCGACCGCCATGCTCATCCGGTCCTTGCGGTCCAGCAGCAGGCCCAGCAGGCTGGTCAGGTGCACGTGGCAGAACTCGCGCATCCGCCGCTCGTGCGCGTCCTCGCCCGGCACGACCGGGACCGCGGCCACCGACTCGGTCCAGCGCTGCGCCCAGTAGCCGGGGACGTCGAGCGTCTTCAGCAGCAGCTCGGGGTCGATCAGCTTGGTGGGGTGCTTGCGCGGGCCGAGGCCGGAGGCGGTCACCCACGGGAACATCGGGACCTCCTGCACGGCCGGCAGGTGGAACCACGGGTAGCCGCCGAAGATCTCGTCGGACGACTCGCCGGAGAGCGCGACCGTCGAGTGCTCGCGGATCGCCTTGAACAGCAGGTACAGCGAGTTGTCCGCCTCGCCGAACCCGAACGGAAGGTCCCGGGCGGTCACCGTCGCCCGGCGCACCTCCGGGTCGGCCAGGGCCTGGTGGTCGAGCCGGATGTCGTGGTGCAGCGTGCCGACGTGCTCGACCACCTCGCGGGCGAACGGGGCGTCCTGCGAGCCGCGCAGGTCGTCCGGCCGGAACGCGTCCGGCTGCTCGAAGTCGACGGTGAAGGTGCGCACCTGCTCGCCCTCGGCGGCCAGCCGGCGGCCGGCCAGGGCGGTCAGGGCGCTGGAGTCGAGCCCGCCGGAGAGCAGCACGCACTGCGGCACGTCGGCCACCAGCTGCCGGGCCACGCTGTCCTCCAGCAGCTCGCGGACGTGCCGGACGGTGGTCTCGGTGTCGTCGCGGTGCTCGGTCGCCTCCAGGCGCCAGTACACGTGCTCGCGCAGCCCGGAGCGGTCGAAGGTCACCATGGTGCCCGGCTTCACCTCGTGCATGCCCGCCCAGACCGCGCGGCCGGGGGCCTTGACGAAGCCGAACATCTCGCGCAGGCCGTCGGCGTCCACCACCGGGTCCACCGACGGGTGGGCGAGCAGGGTCTTCGCCTCCGACCCGAAGAGCACGCCGTCCGCGGTGGGGTGGTAGTAGAGCGGCTTGATGCCCAGGCGGTCGCGCAGCAGAACCAGCTTCTCCACGCGGCCGTCCCAGATGCCCAGCGCGTACATGCCGTTGAGCCGGTCGGCGACTCCCTGCCCCCATTCCAGGTAGCCGCGCAGCACCACCTCGGTGTCACTGGCGGTGCGGAACTCGTGCCCCCGGCGGCCGAGTTCGTCCCGCAGCTCGGTGAAGTTGTACGCCTCGCCGCTGTACGTCATCACGACCGGACCGTCCGGCGTCTCGACCACCATCGGCTGCACGCCGCCCGCCAGGTCGATGACGGCGAGCCGGCGGTGGCCCAGTGCGGCATGGCGGGACAGCCAGGTGCCGCCGGCGTCCGGACCGCGGCAGATCATGGTGTCGGTCATCGCGCTCAGGGCGGGGAGTTCACGTTCGAGGTCGAGCTGGAAGGAGATCCAGCCGGCGATCCCGCACATTCGGGTCTTCTTTCGTTCGGGGTTCGGGGTTCGGGGTTCCGGGCTTTCGGGCTTTCGGAGGGCTCGGCGGTCCGTGGGTTCCGTGGGTGCCGTGGGCAGGGGTGGCAGGGGCGGCGGGGTCAGTCGCGCTCGGAGCGGGGCAGCCCGGCCATGTAGGCGGGCAGGCCGTCGATGTGCGAGCGGCCGGTGGGGCCGAAGAAGAAGCGGTCCAGCGGGCCCTGGAGGAACGACCACGGGCGGTTCAGCTCGGCCGCCCAGCGCCAGCTGAACCGGGCACCGTTCTCGGTGGGTTCGACGACGTAGTCCTCCACCAGGTGGCGGAAGATCGGGCGGGTCGCCCCGGTCGCGGTGAAGGTCTTGCGGGTGCCCTCCTCCCAGCGGTAGAAGCGCTCGCGCAGGACGAGGTCGCTCTCCATCTCGATCTCCCGGGTGGTGCCGACGCCGAACGGCCGCGGCGAGGTCCAGGTGAGCCGTCGCATCCCCTTGGTCCAGCTGGACACGCCGTCGCCGGTCAGGGCCGCCCAGGTCTCCTCCGCGGAGTGCGGCACCTCGACGGAACGGGCGTGGTACAGCGGGGCCGTGGCGAACAGCGAGTCGTCGGCCTCCTCGATCGGATACCAGCGTGCGGCCATGGCGGCGGGTCCTTTCCGGAACGGTTCTGGGTGGCGCGGGCGGTTCTGGGGTGGCGCGGGCGGTTCTGGGGTGGCGCGGGCGGGCGTCAGGCCTTGCGGGCCCGGAAGAGGCCGACGGAGCCGCGGGTGACCAGGTCGAAGTCGTCGAAGTTCTCCTTGAGCTGGTCGCGCAGGTCCGCCAGGTCGTCCTGGTCGTTGTGGAAGACGCCCTTGGCGTTGAGGTTGTTCATCAGCCAGCGGCCGGCGCCCGTGACCGGGACGCCCGAGGACAGCACCGTGCTGCCGAACACCGTGCCCCCGGGCCGGACGGCAGCGGCCGCGTGCCGGATCGCCACGCCCTTCTCGCGCAGGCTGCCGGGGATGCAGTGCAGCAGGAAGCTGAGGGCGGCCGAGTCCTGGCTCCCCTCCTCCACCGGCAGCGGCTCCAGGGCGTTGGCGACCACCTTGGTGGTCCGGTGGTGCGCGAGCCGCTCCGCCGTGAAGTCGAGTGTGGCCGGGTTGAGGTCGGCCAGGGTGATGTGCGGGTTCGAGACCGGGAACCTGGTGTGCGACAGCAGGTAGCCGGTTCCGACGCCGATCTCCAGGTGCTTCGCGCCGACGCAGGTGTTGTACATCTGCAGGAAGTTCTTCGGCGAGCAGCGCCAGAACAGCGGGGCGCTGCCGCGGAACACGATCAGGTCGTAGAAGGTCAGCGCACGGCGGTGGTAGGGGGCCTGGCCGTCCAGGACGGCCTGGTCCACGGAGCCGGGCTCGGGGCTGTGGTCGGTGCTCATGGTCTGCTCACCCTCGGTCGGGAACGGATTCAAGGTGCGGTGCGGTGTGGTGCGGAGGGGACGGTGTGGTCGGGGACGGTGCGGGGCCGGACGGTCAGGTGGACGGCCCGGTGAGGTGGTCGAGGACGGCCCGCATGGTGGCGGGTCCGTGCTCCCCGGTCATGGTGAAGTGGTTGCCGGACACCTCGGCCTCGGTGTGCGGGACCGGCCAGCAGGCCTGCCAGCCGGTGGCCGGGAAGCCGGGCAGTGGCCGGTCCGCGCGGAACTGGAGCGTCGGGGTGGCGAGAGGCTGCGGCTCCCAGGCCTCGAAGAGCCGGGCGTAGCCGCCCGTCGCGGTGAGGCAGGTGTCGTCCAGCAGCTGATCCGGCGTGAGGCGCCCGTCCGCCAGCTGACGGGCGATCTCCGCCTGGATGCGGGGGAGCGTCGCACTGCCGGGCCGGTAGCTGTCCAGCAGGACGAGCGCGGTGGGGGAGGTGCCGAGCTTCTCCAGGTGGGCCGCCACCGCGTGCGCGATCCAGCCGCCGGCGGAGTGGCCCAGGAGCGCGAAGGGCTGCCCGGCGGCCAGCCGTTCGACATCCTCGGCGTGCAGGCGCACCAGCGCGTCGAGGTCGGCGGGCAGCGGCTCGCCCGCGACGAAACCGGGGGCGGGCAGCGCCCACAGCTCGTGGCGGTCGCGGGCCGCGGCGGCCAGCCGGGCGTACTGGTGGGCGCCGGACCGGGTGGCGAAGGAGGGGAAGCAGAAGAACCGCGGCGCCGCCGGGCCGTGGGCGAGGCGGACCGGAGCCGGGCGGGCGGCAGGGTCCGGCGAGGAGTCGAAGGTCTCCCTGAACCGGGAGGCGGCCGCGAGGAGCTCGCCGAACTCGGCGAACCGGCCGAGCTCGGCGGCGCGTGGCGCCAGCGAGGCCAGCAGGCCGTCGACCGGTGTGTCCGGCGAGGCGGGGGCGGCGTCCAGCTCGGTCCGCAGCCGGGCGATGAGCGCGTCGAGCGTGGGGTGCTCGAACACCGCGGTAGGGGGCAGGGCGAGACCGGTGGCTGCCAGCAGCGCCGTGCTCAGCTCGGTCGCGGCCAGTGAGTCGAACCCCAGCTCCGGCAGGCTCAGATCGGTCTCCAGCTCGTCGGCGGAGGTGTGACCGAGCGCGGCGGCGACCTGGTCGGCGACCAACTCCCTGAGAGCGGCGTCACGTTCGGCCGGGCCGAGGGCGGCGAGCCGCTCGCGCAGCCGGGCGGGGGCGTCCGCGTCGGCCGGTCGGACTGCCGCCGGTGTGAGGCCGAGGTCATCCGGTGCGAGGCCGTCCTGCGGTGTGGGGCCGGGCCCGTCCGGTCGGGGCGCCGGGGAGGCGTCGGGCCAGAACCGGCGGTGCTGGAACGCGTAGGTGGGCAGGGCGACGGGGCGCGCCCCGGGGTGGGCGAGCACGGCCTCCCAGTCGACCGGGATCCCGCGGACGTGGACGTGCGCGAGCGCCGTCAGCGCGCTCTCCGACTCCGGTCGGCCGCGCCGCAGCAGCGGCACCGCCGCCGGGGCGGGCGCACGGTCGGCCAGCGCCTCCCGGGTCAGGGCGGACAGGACACCGCCGGGGCCGAGTTCGAGGAAGGTGGTCACGCCGTCCGCCGCCATCCGGCGTACGCCGTCGTGGAACCGGACCGTCTCCCGGATGTGTCGCACCCAGTACTCCGGCGTGCCCACCTGTTCGGCGGTGGCCTGCTCGCCGGTCAGGTTCGACAGGAGCCGGATCCGCGGCGGCCGGTACGTCAGCTCGCCCGCCACCTCGTGGAAGCGTGCCAGCACACCGTCCATCAGCGGCGAGTGGAACGCCCGGGTGACCCGCAGCCGCCTGGTCCGGCAGCCGCGCGCGGCGAGCACGGCCGCGACCTCGTCGACGGCCTCGGCCAGGCCGGACAGCACGACGGCGCGCGGCCCGTTGACGGCGGCGACGCCGAGCTGCTCCTCCCGGCCCGTCAGCAGCGCCAGCACCTCGTCCTCGGCCGCCTCCACGGCCACCATCGCGCCCCCGGCCGGTGTGGCCTGCATCAGCCGACCGCGGGCCGCGACCAGCCGGCAGGCGTCCTGCGGAGTCAGTACGCCGGCCGCGCAGGCCGCCGTCAGTTCGCCGATCGAGTGGCCACCGACGTAGTCGGGCGTCACGCCCCAGGATTGGAGGAGGCGGAACGCGGCCAGGCCGACGGCGAAGAGCCCGGCCTGGGTGAACACCGTCTCGTCGAGCAGGGCCGCCTCGGGGCTGCCCTGCGGGGCGAACAGGACGTCGCGCAGCGCGGGGCGCCCGGGCACGGCGAGCTGGTGGTCCAGCAGCTCGCACACCTCGTCCAGGGCCCGCGCGAAGACGGGGTGCGCCGCGTGGAGGCCGCGGCCCATGCCGGGCGACTGGCTGCCCTGGCCGGGGAAGAGGAAACCGACCCGGCCGGCCGCCGCCGTACCCCGGACCAGGCCCGGCGCGGCCGTACCCGCCGCCAGTGCGGCCAGGCCGGCGTCCAGATCGTCGAGGTCGCGGCCGAGCAGAACGGCCCGGTGCGAGAGGGTGGAGCGGGTGAGCGCCAGCGAGCGTCCGACGGCGGCGGGGGCGAGGCCGGGCACGTCGTCGAGGTGTGCGCGCAGGCGCTCCGCCTGGCCGCGCAGGGCGGCCTCGCCGCGCGCCGAGACGGGCCAGAGGACGAGCGGCCGGTGCTCGGCCGACGGTACGTCGGCCGGGGACCCGGGCGCCGACCGGGTGGCTGCGGCGGTGTCGGTGGCCGCCGGGAGGAGCGGGCCCCCGGGCTCCTCCGGGGCCGGTTCCACGGGCGCCGCCGGAGCCTGTTCGAGGACGACGTGGGCGTTGGTGCCGCTGATGCCGAAGGCGGAGACGCCGGCGCGGCGGGGGCGGCCGTACTCCGGCCAGGCCACCGACTCCGTGAGCAGGGCGATCGCGCCCGAGCCCCAGTCCACGTGCGGGGTGGGGGCGTCGGTGTGCAGCGTGGGCGGCAGGACGCCGTGCTCCATCGCCATCACCATCTTGATCACGCCGGCCATCCCGGCGGCGGCCGCGGTGTGGCCGATGTTCGACTTCACCGAGCCCAGCCGGAGCGGCCGTTCGGCCGGCCGGCCCCGCCCGTACGTCGCCAGCAGCGCCTCGGCCTCGATCGGGTCCCCGAGCGGCGTTCCCGTCCCGTGCGCCTCGACCGCGTCCACCTCGTCGGCGGTCAGCCGGGCGTTGGCCAGCGCCTGCCGGATGACCCGCTGCTGGGCGGGGCCGTTCGGGGCGGCCAGGCCGTTGCTGGCGCCGTCCTGGTTGGTGGCCGAGCCGCGGACCACGGCGAGCACCGGGTGTCCGTTGCGGCGGGCGTCGGACAGCCGCTCCAGCAGCAGCACGCCCGCCCCCTCGCCCCAGGCGGTGCCGTCGGCCGCGGCGGCGAAGGGCTTGCAGCGCCCGTCCGGGGCCAGGCCCCGCTGCCGGCTGAAGCCGATGAACGCCTGCGGTGTGGACAACACGGTGACGGCGCCCGCGAGGGCGAGCGTGCTCTCGCCCGACCGCAGTGACTGGCAGGCCAGGTGGATGGCGACCAGGGAGGACGAGCAGGCGGTGTCCACCGTGACGGCCGGGCCCTCCAGCCCGTACGTGTAGGCGAGCCGGCCGGAGAGGACGCTGGCCGCGTTGCCGGTCAGCAGGTACCCCTCCAGGCCGTCCGCCGATCCCTGCGCCAGCAGGTGGTAGTCCTGGCCGGAGCTGCCGGCGAACACGCCGGTGCTGGTGCCGCGGACCGATGCCGGGTCGATGCCGGCCCGTTCGAAGACCTCCCAGGAGGTCTCCAGCAGCAGCCGCTGCTGCGGGTCCATGGCGAGGGCCTCGCGCGGGCCGATCCCGAAGAAGGCGGCGTCGAAGCCGTCCGCGTCGTGCAGGAAGCCGCCCTCGCGGGCGTACGTGCGGCCGGGGCGGTCCGGGTCGGGGTCGTAGAGGTTGTCGAGGTCCCAGCCCCGGTTCGCGGGGAACGGCGTGATGGCGTCCCGGCCGTCCGCGACCAGCCCCCAGAGCTGTTCGGGACTGCGGACCTCGCCCGGGTAGCGGCAGGCCATGGCGACGATGGCGATCGGCTCGTCGTTGCCGACGGCCGATGCCGGCGCGGGCGGCGTGTCGGCGGGCTCGGCCGCGGTGTCGAGGAGCCGGCCGTGCAGGTGGCGGCTCAGGGCCTCGGGCGTCGGGTGGTCGAAGGCGACGGCGGCCGGGAGCCGCAGGCCGGTGGCGGCGTTCAGCCGGTTGCGCAGTTCCACGGCGGTGAGCGAGACGAACCCCAGCTCGTGGAAGGAGCGCGTGGGCGCGATCGGATCGTCGAGGCCCAGGACGGCGGTCGCGTGGGACCGCACGAGGTCGGACAGCAGCTGCTCGCGGTCGGGCTCGGACAGTCCGTCGAGCCGCCGCCGCAGTTCGGCCCCCGCGGACGCCGCGGCGCGGTCGTCGGGCTCGGTGACCGGGGTGCCGGTACCCGTGGTGTCCACCCAGTAGCGGCGCCGCCGGAAGGGGTAGGTGGGGAGGTCGGGGTGGTGGCCGGGGCGGACGAGTGGGGTCCAGTCGACGGGGGTGCCGTGGGCGTGGAGGTGGGCGGCGGAGGTGAGCAGCCGGGTCCAGCCGTCTTCGTCGCGGCGCAGGGTGCCGGTGACGACCGCCGGGTGGTCGGTGGTGTCGAGGGTGTCCTCGATGGCGGGGGTGAGGACGGGGTGGGGGCTGGTTTCGATGAAGGTGCGGTGGCCGTTTTCGGCGAGGGCGTGGACTGCCTGTTGGAAGAGGACCGGCTGGCGAAGGTTGGTGTACCAGTAGTCGGCGTCGAGGGTGGTGGTGTCGGTGAGTTGGGCGGTGACGGCCGACATGAAGGGGATGGTGGCGGCCGCGGGCTTGATGTCTGCGAGGTCGGCGAGGAGTTGTTCGCGCAGGGCCTCCACCTGGGGGGAGTGGGAGGCGTAGTCGACGGGGATGGTGCGGGCGCGGGCGCCGTTGTTCCTGGCCTGGTCGACGACGGCGTGGACGGCGGTGACGGTGCCGGCGATGACGGTGTGGCTGGGGCCGTTGACGGCGGCGATGCTCACCTCACCCCGGTGCGGCGTCAGGAGCGGTTCGACCTGCGAGGCGGGCAGCGCGACGCTGGCCATGGTTCCGGTACCGGCCAGGGTGGTGATCGCCTTGGCGCGGAGGGCGACGATGCGGGCGGCGTCTTCCAATGTGAGGGCGCCGGCGATGTGGGCGGCGGCTATTTCGCCTTGGGAGTGGCCGAGGACGGCGTCGGGGTGGACGCCGAGGGTCTGCCAGAGGCGGGCGAGGGAGACCATGACGGCGAAGAGGGCGGGTTGGACGACGTCGACGCGGGTGAGGTCGTCGTTGCCGCGCAGGACGTCGGTGAGGGACCAGTCGACGTGCGGGGCGAGTGCGGTTTCGCAGTGGGCTATCGACTCGGCGAACACGGTTGAGGTGTCCAGGAGTTCGGCGCCCATGCCGATCCATTGGGAGCCCTGGCCGGGGAAGACGAAGACGGTCCGGCCGGGGTCCTCGGTGGTGCCGGCCGGGGTTTCCTCGCCGGCGAGGGCGGTGAGCTGGGTGAGGAGTTCGTGGGGGGTGCGGCCGAGGGCGACGGCGCGGTGGTCGAGGGTGGCGCGTCCGGTGAGCAGGGTGTGTCCGACGGCGTGCAGGTCGGTGTCGGGGTGGTCGCGGAGGAAGTCGGCGAGCTGTGCGGCGTGTGCGCGCAGGGACTGCGGTTCGCGGGCGGAGAGCACCCACGGGACGACGGGGGAGGGCGAGTCGGCGACGGTGGTCTCGTCCTCGGCCGGCGGGGCCTCCTCCAGGATGACGTGCGCGTTCGTCCCGCTCGCTCCGAACGCCGACACCCCGGCGCGTCGGGCGCGCTGGCCGGCCGGCCACGCCCGGTTCTCGGTGAGCAGTTCGACCGCGCCGGCGCTCCAGTCCACGTGCGGCGTCGGCTCGGCCACGTGCAGCGTCCGCGGCAGCATGCCGTGCTGCATCGCCATCACCATCTTGATCACGCCGGCCACGCCCGCCGCGGCCTGGGTGTGGCCGATGTTGGACTTCACCGAGCCGAGCCACAAGGGCTGTTCGGTGCCCCGCTCCTGGCCGTAGGTGGCGAGCAGGGCCTGTGCCTCGATCGGGTCGCCCAGCGTGGTTCCCGTCCCGTGCGCCTCCACCGCGTCGATGTCCGCCGCCGAGAGCCGGGCGTTGTCGAGCGCCGTGCGGATCACGCGCTGCTGCGAGGGCCCGTTGGGAGCCGTGAGCCCGTTGGAGGCGCCGTCCTGGTTGACCGCGCTGCCGCGGATCACCGCGAGTACCCGGTGCCCGTTGCGCCGCGCGTCGGAGAGCCGCTCCAGCAGCAGGACGCCGGCGCCCTCGCCCCAGCCGGTGCCGTCCGCGGCGGCTGCGAAGGCCTTGCACCGTCCGTCCGGTGCCAGGCCGCGCTGGCGGCTGAACTCGACGAACATGCCCGGCGAGGCCATCACCGCGGCCCCGCCCGCGAGTGCCGTCGTGCACTCCCCGCGGCGCAGCGACTGGCAGGCCAGGTGCAGGGCGACCAGCGAGGACGAGCACGCGGTGTCCACCGTGATCGCGGGGCCTTCCAGCCCGAACACGTAGGAGAGCCGGCCCGAGATGACGCTCGCCGCGCCGCCGGAGAGGAGGTACCCCTCCAGGCTGTCGGTGGCCCGCTGGGCGAGCGCGGCGTAGTCGACCTGCCCGGCGCCCATGAAGACGCCGGTGCTGCTCCCGCGCAGCGTGGCCGGGTCGATGCCGGCCCGTTCGAAGGCCTCCCAGGAGGTCTCCAGCAGCAGCCGCTGCTGCGGGTCCATGGCGAGGGCCTCGCGCGGGCCGATGCCGAAGAACCCGGCGTCGAACCGGTCCGCGCCCGCCACGAAGCCGCCCTCGCGGGCATAGGTGTGGCCGGTGCGGTCGGGGTCGGGGTCGTACAGCGCCTCGACGTCCCAGCCGCGGTCGGCGGGGAACGGCGTGACGGCGTCCCGCCCGTCCGCGACCAGCTGCCACAGCCGCTCGGCCGAGTCGGCGCCGCCGGGGAAGCGGCAGGCCATGCCGACGACTGCGATCGGCTCGCCCGTGACGGACTCCATCTCCTGGAGCCGCCGGCGGGTCTCGTGCAGATCGGCGGTCACCCGCTTGAGGAAGTGGCGGAGCTTGTCCTCGGTCTCGCTGGCCACAGTGGCGCAACCCCTTCGGATCGGACAGGAACAGGACGGACGGCCGGCACGGTGGCCGGCGGGCGGGTCAGGAGATGCCGAGCTCGTTGGTGATGAAGTCGAAGACCTCGTCGTCGTCGGCCGAGTCCAACTCCAGTTCGGCTACGGGTGATTCGCCTGCGGTCGAACCGTGCTGGTCACTCCACCGGGCGGCCAGGACACGCAGCCGGCCGGCGATCCTCGCCCGGTCCGGGTGGTCGGCGCCGACCCCGCCGAGGACGGCTTCGAGGCGTTCCAGCTCCGCCAGCACCGGCGTGGCCGACGGCGCTCCCTCGCGCGGGAGCTCCGCGTCGAGGTACCGGGCCAGCTCCGCCGCCGTCGGATAGTCGAACACCAGCGTCGACGGCAGTCGCAGGCCGGTGGCGGTGGTCAGGCGGTTGCGCAGCTCCACGGCGGTGAGCGAGTCGAAGCCGAGGTCGCCGAAGGCCCGGTCCGCTCCCACCGGGGCGGCGTCCGAGTGGCCGAGCACGACCGCCACCTGAGCGCGCACCAGGTCGAGCAGGGCGCGTGCGCGGTCGTCCCCGGACAGTCCGGCCAACCGCCGCTTCAGGCCTTCCGCCGCCCCGGCGTCCGGCCGGTTGCCGGGCCCGGAGGCCGGGCCGGCCAGCCCGCGCAGCAGCGGTGGGAGGTCGGCGCCGGCCCGGCGCAGCGCGGCGACGTCCAGCCGGACCGGCAGCACCGTCGGGTCGGCCCCGGCGATCGCCGTGTCGAACAGGGCGAGGCCGTCCTGCGGGGTGAGCGGCCGGACGCCCGCGCGCCGCATCCGGCCGAGCGTGGCCTCGTCGAGCGCGCCCGCCATGCCGGTCTCCTGCTCCCACAGGCCCCAGGCCAGCGACCGGGCGGGTAGGCCCTGCGCGGCGCGGTGCTGGGCGAGCGCGTCGAGGAAGGCATTGGCGGCGGTGTAGCCGCCCTGGCCGGCGCCGCCGAGGGTGGCCGTCGCGGAGGAGAAGAGGACGAACGCGGCGAGTCCGGCGTCGCGGGTGAGCTCGTGCAGGTGCCAGGCGGCGTCCGCCTTCGGGCGGAGCGCGGCGTCGAACCGCTCCTCGTCGAGCGAGGCCAGCGCGCCGTCCACCGCCACGCCGGCGGCGTGGACGACGGCGGTGAGCGGGTGGTCGGCCGGGATGCCGGCGAGGGCCTTGGCGAGGTCGTCGCGGTCGGCGGTGTCGCAGGCGGTGACCGTCACCCGGGCGCCCAGCGCGGTGAGTTCGGCGGTCAGCTCGGCGGCGCCGGGGGCCTCGGGGCCGCGTCGGCCGAGCAGCAGCAGGTGCTTCGTTCCGTACGCGGTGACCAGGTGTCGGGCCACCAGCGCGCCGAGCGCGCCCGTGCCACCGGTGATCAGCACCGTGCCGTCGGGGTCGGGGGCGACGGCCGGTGCGGGCGCTGCAGGGCGGGCCCGGACCAGGCGGGGGGCCAGTACGGCGCCCGCGCGCTGGGCGAGCTGCGGCTCGTCGCCCGTGGCCGCCCGGCGGAACGCCCCGGCGGTGTCCGTGCCGCCGTCGAGGTCGAGCAGGACGAAGCGGTTCGGGTGCTCGGCCTGGGCGGCCCGGGCGAGGCCCCAGAGCGGCGCCTGGGCGAGGTTCGGCACGTCCCCGTCGCGGCCGGCGGCCACCGCGCCGCGGGTCACCAGGACCAGGCGGGAGCCGGCGAAGCGGTCGTCCGCGACCCAGGCCGTCAGTGCCGCCCACGCCCGGTGCACGGCCGTGCGGACCGCTGCGGGGAGATCGCCCGTGGTGTCCGGGAGGGTCAGGAAGACCGCGTCCGGCACCGGCAGTCCGGCGGTGACGGCCTCGCCGAGTGCCGCGAGGTCCGGGTACCGGTCGAGGTCCGGGTACCCGGCGGCGTCGCCGAGGACGGCCCAGCGTCCGTCGACCGGCTCGGTCGCCGGAGCGGGCGACCACTCGACGCGGAACAGCGCGTCGGCGGGACCGGTCCGGGACGCCGCACGCAGCTGCTCGACCGAGACCGGCCGGGCCCGCAGCGAGGCGACCGAGGCCACCGGCGCTCCGCTCCCGTCGGCCACCTGGAGGGACATCGCCTGCGGGCCGCCCGGGGCCAGCCGCAGCCGCAGGACGGCCGCACCGGGGCGGTGCAGGCGCACGCCGTTCCAGGCGAAGGGCAGCAGCACCTCGCCCCCGGTGTTCCCGACCAGGCCCGCGTGCAGAGCGGCGTCGAGCAGGGCCGGGTGCACGCCGTACCCGCCGGCCTGGGCCCGCTCCGGCTCCGGCAGGGCGACCTCGCCGTACACCTCCGTGCCCGCGCGCCACATCGCCCGCAGGCCGCGGAACGCGGGGCCGTAGACGAACCCGTCGTGGGCGACGGACGGGTAGAAGCCGTCGAGGTCCACCGGCTCGGCGCCCTCGGGAGGCCACACCCCGGCCGGGTCCCAGCCGTCGGTGCCGTCGTCCGCGGTGCTGTCGTCGTCCGTAGTGCTGGTGGAGAGCGTGCCGGCGGCGTGCCTGGTCCAGGCCTCCTCGCCGTCCGGTCGTGAGTGGACGCCGATCGGCCGCCGGCCCGCCGCATCGGCCTCGCCGACCACCAGCTGCACCTGCACCGCGCCGTCCTCGGGCAGGATCAGCGGCGCCTCCTGGTCCAGCTCCTCGATCGTCGTGCAACCCGTCAGGTGCGCCGCGTGCAGGGCCAGCTCCAGGTAGGCGGTGCCGGGCACCACCACGGAGCCCAGCACGACGTGGTCGGCGAGCCAGCGGTGCGAGCGGGTCGACAGCCGCCCGGTGAGGATCAGCCCGCCGCCGTCGGCCGGGGTGACGGCGGCGCCGAGCAGCGGGTGCCCGGCCGGGGTCACACCCAGGCCGGTCGCCCCGGCGGCCGTGCCCGCGGGCCCGGCGACGGAGTCCAGCCAGTACCGCTCGCCCTGGAACGCGTAC
Source organism: Kitasatospora sp. NPDC050463 (assembly GCF_040655255.1). Classification (NCBI taxonomy): domain Bacteria; kingdom Bacillati; phylum Actinomycetota; class Actinomycetes; order Kitasatosporales; family Streptomycetaceae; genus Kitasatospora; species Kitasatospora sp. NPDC050463. The sequence continues at coordinate 6,433 of NZ_JBFAJO010000024.1, read as the reverse complement.
GTCGGCAGGTCCACCCGATGCGCGGCCGGCCCGGCGAGGGCCGTGAGATAGGCCGGCCAGTCGACCGGGACGCCCCGCACGTGCGCGTGGGCGACGGCGGCGAGCACGGTGTCCGGCTCCGGGCGGCCCCGGCGCAGCAGCGGCACCGCCGCGATGTCCGCCGCGCGCTCGCCCGCGCTCTGCTGGGTCATGGCGGACAGCACGCCGTCCGGGCCCAGCTCCAGGAAGGCCGTCACGCCTTGCCCGAGCAGGTGCTGGACGCCGTCGTGGAACCGGACCGTCTCCCGGATGTGCCGCACCCAGTACTCGGCGGTGCTGAGCTGCCCGGCGGCCACCGGCCGGCCGGTCAGGTTGGAGACGACGGGGATGGTGGGCTCGTGCAGCGTCACCCCGTCGAGCACCGTGCGGAATTGGTCGAGCATCCCCTCCATGCGCGGGGAGTGGAAGGCGTGACTGACGGCGAGCCGCTTGGTGCGGCGGCCCTCGGCGCTCAGCCGTTCGGCGATCTCCGCCACCGCCTCCTCGTCGCCGGAGACCACCACGGACCGGGGGCCGTTGACGGCGGCGATGCCCACCGGGCGGGCGCTGTCCGCGAGCAGCCCGGCGACCTCCTCCTCCGTCGCCTCGACCGCCACCATCGCGCCGCCGGGCGGGAGTTGCTGCATCAGACGGCCGCGGGCGGAGACCACCGTCACCGCGTCCTCCAGTGAGAACACCCCGGCCGCGTGGGCCGCCGCCAGCTCGCCGATCGAGTGCCCGAGCAGGAAGTCCGGTCGCAGGCCCCAGGATTCGGTCAGCCGGAACAGCGCCACCTCCAGCGCGAAGAGGGCGGCCTGGGCGAACGCCGTCCCGTCGAGCTGGGCCGCCCCGGGCGAGCCCTCGGCGAGCAGCGCCTCGCGGACCGGCAGACCGCTCCGCTCCGTCAGCAGGGCGCAGACCCGGTCCAGCTCGGCGGCGAACACCGGGAAGCGGCGGTGCAGTTCGCGTCCGGCGCCGGCCCGCTGCGCACCCTGGCCGGTGAACAGCAGGGCCAGCTTGCCGGTGCGGGCGCTGGCCGGGCCCCGGACGACCTGCGGTGCGTCGTCGGCGCGGTGCAGCGCGTCGAGGCCGGCCAGCAGAGCTGCGCGGTCGGTGCCGAGCACCACCGCGCGGTGGTCGAGGCCGGCCCGGGCGGTGGCCAGCGGCCAGGCGATGTCCGCCGGCTCCCAGGCCGGGTTGGCGGCGACGGCGTCGGCGAGCCGCCCGGCCTGGGCGCGCAGCGCCTCCGGCTCGCGGGCGGAGAGCAGCCACGGGGTGGCGGCGGGCTCCGCGCCGGTGGCGGTGGCGGGCGCGGTGGCGGGAGCGTCGGCGGCTGCGTCGGTGGGCGACTCCTCGACGTGCTGCTCCAGGATCACGTGGGCGTTGGTGCCGCTGATCCCGAAGGAGGAGACGGCGGCCCGCCGGGGCCGGCCGGTCGCGGGCCAGTCACGCCGCTCGGTGAGCAGTTCGACCGCGCCCCGGGACCAGTCGACCTGCGGCGTCGGTTCGTCGACGTGCAGGGTGGCCGGCAGGACGCCGTGCCGCATCGCCAGGACCGTCTTGATGATGCCGGCGACCCCCGCGGCGAGCTGGGTGTGGCCGATGTTGGACTTCACCGAGCCGAGCCAGAGCGGCTGTTCGGCGCTGCGCTGCTGCCCGTAGGTGGCGAGCAGGGCCTGCGCCTCGATCGGGTCGCCGAGCCGGGTGCCCGTCCCGTGCGCCTCCACCGCGTCGACGTCCGCCGCCGAGAGCCGGGCGTCGGCCAGCGCCGCCCGGATGACCCGCTGCTGGGCGGGCCCGCTCGGTGCGGTCAGGCCGTTGGAGGCGCCGTCCTGGTTGACGGCCGAGCCGCGCACCACGGCGAGCACCGGGTGACCGAGGCGCCGGGCGTCGGAGAGCCGCTCGACCAGCAGCACGCCGACACCCTCGCCCCAGGCGGTGCCGTCGGCGGCGCCGGCGAACGCCTTGCAGCGGCCGTCCGGGGCCAGGCCCCGTTGGCGGCTGAACTCGATGAACATGTGCGGCGCCGCCATCACCGCAGCCCCGCCGACCAGTGCCATCGAGCACTCGCCGTCGCGCAGGGCCCGGCTCGCCAGGTGCAGGGCGACCAGGGAGGAGGAGCAGGCGGTGTCGACCGTGACGGCCGGGCCCTCCAGCCCGAAGGTGTAGGACAGCCGGCCGGAGGCCACGCTGACGGTGGTGCCGGTCAGCAGGTAGCCCTCGGAACCCTCGGCGCTGCGCGGGTCGGCGGCGTAACCGAGCGGGGACGCGCCGACGAAGACGCCGGTGCTGCTGCCACGGACGGAGGAGGGGTCGATCCCGGCCCGTTCGAAGGCCTCCCAGGAGGTCTCCAGCAGCAGCCGCTGCTGCGGGTCCATGGCGAGGGCCTCGCGCGGGCTGATCCCGAAGAACGCGGCGTCGAACCGGTCCGCGTCCCGGACGAAGCAGCCCTGCCGGACGTAGCTGCGGCCGGGCCGCTCCGGGTCCGGATCGTACAACTCCTCCGTGTCCCAGCCGCGTTCGGCTGGGAAGTCGGAGCGGGCGTCGCGTCCGTCGGCGACCAGGCGCCACAGGTCCTCGGGGCTGCGGACGTCGCCGGGGAACCGGCAGGCCATGCCGACGATCGCGACCGGCTCGTGCCGGGCCTCGGTCAGCCGGTGGTTCTGCTGCTGGAGCCGCTTGGTCTCCTTGAGCGAGATCCGCAGCGCTTCCAGCACCTTGTCCGGTGATGCAGCCTGTGATGCAGCCATCGTTGTTCTCCGCAGTCCGATCGCGATCAGAGGTCAGTGGTGCCGAAAGCCAGGCCGACCAGGTCGTCGGCATCCATGGCGTCGATCTCGTCCAGCTCGCCGTCCAGCTCGTCGTCCGTGCCGGCCGGCGGCGCCTGCGGGACGGTGCCGGCCAGGGCCAGCACCGCGTCGAGCAGCCCGGCGGCGCGCAGCCGGGCCGGCGTGACGGTGGCCAGGAGGCGGCTCACCTCGTCGTCGGGGACCGGCGGGCCGGCCGGCTCCGCCGGGGCCAGCTCGGTGTGCAGCCAGGCGGCCAGTTCGTCCGGCGTCGGGTGGTCGAAGACCAGCGTCGCCGGCAGCTTGAGCCCGGTCGCGGCGTTGAGCCGGTTGCGCAGCTCGACGGCGGTCAGCGAGTCGAAGCCGAGCTGCTTGAAGGCCCGGTCCGGCCGGATCGCCTCGTCCGTGGCGTGGCCGAGCACGACGGCCGCGTTGGCGCGGACCAGCTCCAGCAGGGCACGGGCGCGTTCGGCCGCGGGCAGCGCGGCCAGCCGGCGGGCCGGCGCGGAGTCCCCGCCGCCCGGGCCGGCCGCCACCGCCGGCCGGCCCGGCGCACCGACCAGCCGGCGCAGCAGCGGCGGCACCGAGCCGTTCCGGAAGGCGGTGCGGGCGGCCGCGACATCGAGCTTCATCGCCACCAGCACCGGCTGGTCGGCGTGCAGGGCCGCGCTGAACATCGCCAGGCCGTCGGCGTCGGCGAGCGGGCTCACCCCGGAGCGGCGCAGCCGGGTCAGGTCGTTGGCGTCCAGGTGGCCGGTCATGCCGCTGGCCCGCTCCCACAGGCCCCAGGCGATCGACTGGCCGGGTAGTCCCTCGGCGCGGCGGCGCTGGGCGAGCGCGTCGAGGAAGGTGTTGGCCGCGGCGTAGTTGCCCTGGCCGGGGCCGCCCAGGACGGCGGCCGAGGAGGAGAACAGCACGAACGCGCCGAGGTCCGCGTCCAGGGTCAGTTCGTGCAGGTGCCAGGCGGCGTCCACCTTCGGGCGCAGGACGGCCGCCAGCTGCGCCGGGGTCAGCGAGGCGATCACCGCGTCGTCGAGCACGCCGGCGGCGTGGACGACGGCGGTGAGCGGGTGGTCGGCCGGGATGCCGGCGAGGGCCTTGGCGAGGTCGTCGCGGTCGGCGGTGTCGCAGGCGGTGACCGTCACCCGGGCGCCCAGCGCGGTGAGTTCGGCGGTCAGCTCGGCGGCGCCGGGGGCCTCGAAGCCGCGCCGGCCGAGCAGCAGCAGGTGCTTCGCGCCGTGCTCGGTGACCAGGTGCCGGGCCACCATGGCGCCCAGCACCCCCGTGCCGCCGGTGATCAGGACCGTGCCGTCGGCGTCCCGCCCGGTGGGCATGGTGAGCACCACCTTGCCGACGTGCCGGGCCTGGCTCATGAAACGGAACGCGTCCGTGGCGCGCCGCACGTCCCAGGTCCGCGCCGGGAGCGGCCGGAGCACACCGCGTTCGAACAGCGGCATCAGCTCGGCCGTCATCCGGCCGATCCGGTCGTAGCCGGCCTCGATCAGGTCGAACCAGAGGTAGGAGGTGCCGGGGTGGGCGGCGGTGACCTCGGCCGCGTCGCGGATGTCGGTCTTCCCCATCTCCACGAACCGGCCGCCGTCCGCGACCAGGCGCAGCGAGGCGTCGACGAACTCGTTGGCGAGGGAGTTCAGGACCACGTCCACGCCCCGGCCGCCGGTGGCGTCCCGGACACGCTGCTCGAAGTCGAGGCTCCGGGAGGAGGCGATCCGGTCCTCCGGGATGCCGAGCGCGCGCAGGGTCTCCCACTTGGCCGGGCTCGCCGTGGTGAACACCTCCGCGCCCAGGTGCCGGGCCAGCTGGATCGCGGCCATGCCCACACCACCGGTCGCCGAGTGGATCAGCACCGATTCGCCGGGGGCGAGCCCGGCGAGGTCCACCAGGCCGTAGTAGGCGGTGAGGAAGGCGATCGGTACCGAGGCACCCTCGGTGAACGTCCACTGCGGGGGCAGCGGGACGAGCAGCCGGTGGTCGACGACGGCGACCGGCCCGAACGAGCCGGGCACCATGCCCATCACCCGGTCCCCCGGTGCGAACCCGGCGACGTCGGTGGCGGCCTCCAGCACGACGCCGGCCGCCTCGCCGCCCATCACGTCCTGGTCGACCATGCCCAGCCCGAGCAGGACGTCGCGGAAGTTCATGCCCGCGGCGCGCACGGCCATCCGGACCTGGCCGGGGCCGAGCGGAGCGGCGGCCGCGGGGTGCGGCAGCAGGGCGAGGTTCTCCAGGGTGCCCTTGGCGGTGGTGTCCAGGCGCCAGTGCGGCGTGTCCGCCGGGGGTTCCAGCAGCCGGCCGGCGGCCGCACGGATCAACCGGGGGGCCAGCAGGACGCCCTCCCGTAGGGCGAGTTGAGGTTCGTCGGCGCCGACGGCCCGGGTCAGGGCCCGGGTGAGGAGATCCCCCGGCGCGGTGGCGCGGTCGTCGAGATCGAGCAGGACGAAGCGGCCCGGGTGCTCGGTCTGGGCGGAGCGCAGCAGGCCCCAGAGCGGGGCGTGGACGAGGTCGAGCACAGGCTCGCCGCCGCCGGCGGCCACCGCGCCGCGGGTGAGCAGGACCAGCCGCGAGGCCGCGAAGCGGTCGTCGGCGAGCCACTGCCGCAGGAGCGCCAGCACGTCTTCGGTGACTGCGCGGACGGCGGCGGGCGTGTCGGGCGACGCGGGGCCGGTGCAGGTGACCAGGACGGCGTCGGGCACGGCCGCGCCGGCCGTGACGGCCTCCGCGAGGGCGGGCAGATCGGCGTACTCGCCGAGCCGGAGACCGTCGGACAGTGCGAGGCGATCGGTGCCGAGCAGCACCCAGCGGCCGGTCGGCGCCTCGGGAGAGGCCGGCAGCTCGGTCCACTCCACCCGCAGCAGCGGGTTCGCGCCGCCGTCGCGGGCCGCCCGCACCTGGTCCCGGTCCACCGGGCGACTCGTCAGTGAGGCCACCCGGGCCACGGGGGCGCCGGTCGCGTCGGCCACCGAGAGTGCCAGCCCGTCGGAGCCGGTGGGCGTCAGCCTGACCCGCAGCTCGGTCGCGCCGGTGGCGTGGAGCGTGACGCCGGTCCACGAGAACGGCAGCCGTACCTCGCCGGGCGAGGCGGCGGCAGCAGCGTGCAGGGCGGCGTCCAGCAGGGCGGGGTGCAGGCCGAACCGCGCGGCGGCCTCGTGCTGGTCCTGCGGCAGCCGCACCTCGGCGAGCAGGTCCTCGCCCTGCCGCCAGAGTGCCCGCAGGCCCTGGAACGCCGGACCGTAGCCCAGGCCGTCCTCGGCCAGGCGAGGGTAGAGGTCCTCGACGTCCACCGCGACGGCGCCGGCCGGGGGCCAGGCGGCGAGGTCCCAGGCCGGCCGCTCGGCGCCGGTGGCCAGTACGCCGGTCGCGTGGCGGGCCCAGGGGGCGTCGGGGCCGTTGGGAGCGTCGGGGGCGTCGGGCGCGGAGTGGATGGAGAAGTTCCGGCGGCCGTCGTCGTCCGGCGCGCCGACGCGGACCTGGAGGCGGACGGCGCCGTCCGCCGGGAGCAGCAGCGGGGCCTGGAGGGTGAGTTCTTCGAGGTGCTCGCACCCGGTGTGGTCGCCGGCGTGGAGGGCGAGTTCGAGGAGGGCGGTGCCGGGGAGGAGTGGGGTGTTCCAGAC